>NZ_JBMIRS010000198.1:0-17148 GCF_049198005.1 Paracidovorax sp. MALMAid1276
GCGGCCCATCCCGATCTGCACTATCACGCACTCGCGAGGGTTATGCAGGACATCCCTAGCGCATATCCATCAACCGCTAGCAGCTATCAATTTGGTAGTTTGCGAAGTGTTGCGTGTTTCGGGGCCGCGCGCCACAGGGCTTACGCGGGGCTGCGCAGCACGCGCCGGTATTGCACGGCTTCGGCCACATGGCTCACCTGTGTGGTGGGCGCACCCGCCAGGTCGGCAATGGTGCGCGCCACCTTCAGCGCCCGGTGGGTGCTGCGGGCCGACCAGCCCAGCCGGGCGGCGGCCGTGTGCAAAAACTTCGCGGCCGCGTCGTCCAGCAGCACGTGGGTGTCGATCTCCTGGCCCTGCAATGCCTGGTTGGCCTTGCCCTGGCGCGCGTGGGCCGCAGCGCGGGCCCGCACCACGCGCTCGCGAATGGCGGCGGTGGCCTCGCCCGCCGGGGCCTGCACGAGCTGTTCGGCGGGCAGGGCGGGCACCTCCACATGCAGGTCGATGCGGTCCAGCAAGGGGCCGCTGAGCTTGGCCTGGTAGCGGCTCACCTGGTCGGGCGTGCAGCGGCAGGCGCGCTGGGTGGCGCCCAGGTAGCCGCAGGGGCAGGGGTTCATGGCGGCCACCATCTGAAAGCGCGCCGGAAAATCCGCCCGCTGCGCCGCGCGCGCAATGGTGATGTGGCCCGTCTCCAGCGGCTCGCGCAGCGCCTCCAGCGCGGCGCGCGGGAACTCCGGCAGTTCATCGAGAAAGAGCACGCCGTGGTGCGCCAGCGATATTTCGCCCGGCCGGGGGGGCGATCCGCCACCCACCAGCGCCACGGCGCTGGCCGTGTGGTGCGGCGCTGCGGTGGGCCGCAGGCCCCAGTGCTCGGTGTTGAAGCGCCCGGCCAGGCTGGCGATGGCCGCGCTCTCCAGCGCCTCCTCCACCGTCATCGCCGGCAGCAGGCCCGCAAAGCGCAGCGCCAGCATCGACTTGCCCGAGCCCGGCGGCCCGGCCATGAGCACGCTGTGGCCGCCGGCGGCGGCAATCTCCAGCGCGCGCTTGGCGCTGGACTGGCCCTTCACGTCGGCCATGTCGGGCCCGCGCGCGGCGGCCACCATGGGCGTGGCCTGCAGGCGCACCCAGCCGTCATCGGCCGTGTCGTCGTCGGCGCCCGCCGTGCTGCCGGGCGGCAGGAAGGCGCGCACCACGTCCAGCAGGTGGCGCGCGCGCACCACCCGCGCGGCGGGCACCAGCGCGGCTTCTTCGGCGCTGCCCGGCGGCAGCACCAGCTGCGCGTTCACCTGCTGGGTCTGCAGCGCCAGACTGGTGGCCAGCGCACCGCGCACGGGGCGCAATTCGCCCGACAGCGACAGCTCGCCCGCAAACTCGTGGCCCGCCAGCCGGCCGGCGTCGACCTGGCCACTGGCGGCCAGGATGCCCAGGGCGATGGGCAGGTCGAACCGGCCGGAGTCCTTGGGCAGGTCCGCCGGGGCCAGGTTCACCGTGATGCGCTTGTTGGACGGGAACTCCAGCCCCGCGTTCTGCAGCGCAGACCGCACCCGCTCGCGCGCTTCCTTCACCTCCACCTCGGCCAGACCCACCAGCGTGAAGCTGGGCAAGCCGTTGGCCAGATGCACTTCGACGGTGACTGCGGGCGCCTGCAGCCCCAGAAGGGCGCGGCTTTGCACCAAAGCAAGACTCATGAAGCGGTTTCTCCCCAGATGGGTGCGTTTTATGGTTTTTTAGCGCTTGCGGGCCGGTGAATGCACCATGAAGGTGCATGGCCTGTGCGCGCACCCCGCCAATGTAGCGGGGATCGGTGTAACGCAACGCAACCGACGCAGGTCCGGGCGGCGGGCGCGTGGCACGGTCCGTGCTAAGAGGGGTGGTCCCTAATCGCCCAACCCGGAGGAAACATGACCCGCGCCATCATCAAGACCCTGGGCGTTGCCCTTGTTGCAACGCTCCCCATGCTGGCCAGTGCCCAGCTCACAGGCAACGTCAGCCTGACCACCAACTACAAGTTCCGTGGCCAGGACCAGGACGCCTCCAAGGCCAAGGCTGTGAAGCCTGCGCTGCAGGGCGGTTTTGACTATGCCTTCGGCGACAGCGGCTGGTACGTGGGCAACTGGAATTCCAGCGTCGACTGGCTGCCCGGCAACTCGCTCGAAAGCGACCTGTACGGCGGCTACAAGTTCAAGGCCGGCGGTGCGGACCTGGACGTCGGTGCCCTGACCTACATCTACCCCGGCAACAGCAACGGCAACACCACCGAGCTGTATGGCGCGGCCACCATGGGCCCGTTCACCGCCAAGTACTCGCACACCATCTCCAAGGACTACTTCGGCTTTGCCGGTGCCAAGTCCGGCTCGGGCCTGAAGGGCCGCAACACCGGCTACCTGAACCTGGCGTTCGCCCAGGAAGTGGCGCCCAGCATCACGCTGAAGGCTTCGGTGGGCTTCACCCGCTTTGCCAGCGACATCAAGGACACCGGCGTGCCCAACTACATGGACTACAGCATCGGCGGCGCGTATGACTTCGGCAGCGGCCTGTCGCTGGGCGCGGCCGTGGTCGGCGCCAACAAGAAGGCCTTCTTCGGCCACGTCAACAAGTCGCGCGTGATTGTCACGCTGACCAAAACCCTGTAAATCTCAGTGGGCGCCATCTGGCGCTCATCCCGGAGGAATCCCAAATGAAAATGGTGACAGCCATCATCAAGCCCTTCAAGCTGGACGAGGTGCGTGAAGCACTCTCCGACATCGGCGTGCAGGGCATCACCGTGACCGAAGTCAAGGGCTTCGGCCGCCAGAAGGGCCATACCGAGCTGTACCGCGGCGCAGAGTACGTGGTCGATTTCCTGCCCAAGGTCAAGATCGAAGCCGCCGTGTCCGACGACCTCGTGGACCGCGTGATCGAGTCCATCGAGACCGCAGCCCGCACCGGCAAGATCGGCGACGGCAAGATCTTCGTGACCCACCTGGAGCAGGTGGTGCGCATTCGCACGGGCGAAACCGGCAAGGAAGCCCTCTAAGGGCCCGGCCGCATCAGAACAAGAGAAAAAGCCATGAAAAAACTGCTTGCTTCTTTCATCCTGGGGCTGAGCCTGTTGTCCGGCGGCACTGCTGCGCTGGCCCAGGCCCCCGCCACCCCCGAGGCTGCGGCCTCGGCCCCCGCTGCCGAAGCGCCTGCTGCCGCACCGGCAGCCGCTGCGCCGGCTGCGGCCGCCCCTGCCGAGGCGCCTGCCGCCGCGGCCCCCGCACCCAAGGTCGATTCGGGCGACACCGCCTGGATGCTGACCTCCACGCTGCTCGTGATCCTGATGACCATCCCCGGCCTGGCGCTGTTCTACGGCGGCCTGGGCCGCAGCAAGAACATGCTGTCGGTGCTGATGCAGGTCTTCGTCGTGTTCTCGCTGGTGTCGCTGCTGTGGGCCATCTACGGCTACAGCCTGGCGTTCTCGGGCGAGGGCAAGTTCTTCGGCGGCTTCGAGAAGATCTTCCTCAAGGGCGTGACGCAAGAGACCTTCGGCGCGTTGGCCACCATCCCTGAATACGTGTTCATCGCATTCCAGGGCACGTTTGCCGCCATCACCGTGGCGCTGATCGTGGGCTCGTTCGCCGAGCGCATCAAGTTCTCCGCCGTGCTGATCTTCTCGGTGCTGTGGTTCACCTTCAGCTATGTGCCCATGGCCCACATCGTGTGGGGCGGCGGCCTGCTGGCTGCTGACGGCGCGCTGGACTTTGCCGGCGGCACCGTGGTGCACATCAACGCCGGTATCGCCGGCCTGGTGGGCGCCTACATGGTGGGCAAGCGCATCGGCTTCGGCAAGGAAGCCCTCACGCCCCACAGCCTGACGCTGACCATGGTGGGCGCCTCGCTGCTGTGGGTGGGCTGGTTCGGCTTCAACGCCGGCTCGGCCGGTGCTGCCAACGCCAACGCAGGCCTGGCCTTCGTGAACACGGTGCTGGCCACGGCCGCCGCCACGCTGAGCTGGATCGCCGGCGAAGCGCTGCACAAGGGCAAGGCTTCCATGCTGGGCGCTGCGTCCGGCGCGGTGGCGGGCCTGGTGGCCGTCACGCCTGCCGCAGGTTTCGTGGGCCCCATGGGCTCCATCGTGATGGGCCTGATCGCAGGCGTCGTCTGCCTGTGGGGTGTGGGTGGCCTGAAGCGCATGCTCAACGTGGATGACGCGTTCGACGTGTTCGGCGTGCACGGCGTGGGCGGCATCATCGGCGCCATCCTGACCGGCGTGTTCGCATCGCAAAGCCTGGGCGGCACCGGCGGCCTGGCCCCCGACACCTTCGCCATGGGCGCCCAGGTGTGGATCCAGGTCAAGAGCGTGGTGTTCACCCTGGTCTGGTCCGGCGTCGTGGCCTTCATCGCCTACAAGATCGCCGACCTGCTGGTGGGCCTGCGGGTGTCCGAAGAAGCCGAACGCGAAGGCCTGGACATCACCTCGCACGGCGAGACGGCGTACAACCGCTGATCTCCTGCCTTGCGCAGAACGCGCTGCGGTGTCTGGTGGCAACGCAGCGCTGCAAGAAGAAAAAGCGAGTCACTCCTGCTTCACGCAAGCCCGCCGCCCCGGCGGGCTTTTTTCGTGGGCGGGCAGGAGTTCTCGCGCGCGGCACGCCCAGGGGGGGGGCTGCGCCCGGGCGCCGGGGGCGCACCCCCAGCGGTTTGCACACGCGCTGTTCAAAAAATTCACGTCCGGACCCTGCCATGCCGCGCGTGCCTGCCGCTACGATGCAGCGCATGGACCAAGCCCTCGCCCAGATTGCCGAGCGCGTGCGCGCTGCCGCCGCCGACCAGACCCCGCTGCGCATCCGCGGCGGCGGCACCAAGGACTTTCATGGCCTGGCGCTGCACGGCGAGGTGCTGGACACCCGCGCAATGAGCGGCATCGTGAGCTACGAGCCCAGCGAGCTGGTGGTGACCGTGCGGGCCGGCACCCCGCTGGCCGAGCTGGAAGACCTGCTGGCCCGCCATGGGCAGTGCCTGCCGTTCGAGCCCCCGCATTTCGCCCGCTCGCCGGGCGCGGCTGCCACCGTGGGCGGCATGGTGGCGGCGGGCCTGTCGGGCCCGGCGCGCGCCAGCGTGGGGGCCGTGCGCGACTATGTGCTGGGCGTCGCGCTGCTCAACGGCCGGGCAGAGCCTCTGCGCTTTGGCGGCCAGGTCATGAAGAACGTGGCGGGGTACGACGTGTCCCGCCTCATGGTCGGGGCCTGGGGCACGCTGGGCCTGATCACCGAGGTCAGCCTCAAGGTGCTGCCCGTGGCGCCGGGCGAAGCCACGCTGCGTTTTGACGCCATCAACCAGGCCGACGCGCTGCGCAAGCTGCACGCCTGGGGCGGCCAGCCCCTGCCGCTCAATGCCAGCTGCTGGGTGCACGACGGCCGCAGCGAAGGCACGCTGTATGTGCGCCTGCGCGGCGCGGTGGCCGCCGTGGAAGCCGCCTGCAAAAGCATGGGCGGCACCCGCCTCGACAACGCCACCGTGGCGCCCGACTGGGTGGCCTGCCGCGAGCAGACCCTGCCCTGGTTTGCCGACCGCGCCGCCGAGCCCGGCCATGCGCTGTGGCGCCTGTCGGTGCCGCCCACCGCGCCCGTGCTGGCCCTGCCCGGGGGGGCGCATCCGCTGGTGGAATGGCACGGCGCGCTGCGCTGGGTGCAGGCGCCCGAAGCCGCGGGCGACACGCTGCGCGAGCTGGCCAACGCCGTGGGAGGAAGTGCTT
This sequence comes from Paracidovorax sp. MALMAid1276, assembly GCF_049198005.1. Lineage (NCBI taxonomy): Bacteria > Pseudomonadati > Pseudomonadota > Betaproteobacteria > Burkholderiales > Comamonadaceae > Paracidovorax > Paracidovorax sp. MALMAid1276. The sequence goes on from NZ_JBMIRS010000198.1 coordinate 5,717, forward strand.
CTGTTTTTATAGCTGCACATGCTCATGTAGAAAGCGCTGAGGGCCATTTTGATCTGAAATCTGCAGCGCTGGCGCAGATCCACCAGCGTCTCAAGCACAGCTTTGACCCGGCGGGCATCTTCAACCCCGGCCGCGTGGCCCGGGGCTGGTAGGCGCACAGGCCCGCACCCCCTGCGCGTGGCCGCTCTCCGGCATTCGCCGCCCCGACATCTCTCGCACCCAGGCATGCACCATGCAAACCCAACTCTCTCCTGAATACGCCGCGCGCCCCGAGGGCCGCGAGGCCGAGGCCATCCTGCGCAAGTGTGTGCACTGCGGCTTTTGCACCGCCACCTGCCCCACCTACCAGCTGCTGGGCGACGAGCTGGACGGCCCGCGTGGCCGCATCTACCTCATCAAGCAGGTGCTCGAAGGCGCCGAGCCCACGCGCGCCACGCAGACGCACCTGGACCGGTGCCTGACCTGCCGCAACTGCGAAAGCACCTGCCCGAGCGGCGTGCAGTACGGCCACCTGGTGGACATCGGCCGCAAGATCGTCGATGAGAAGGTGCCGCGCCCGCTGGGCGAGAAGGCCCTGCGCTGGGCGCTGAAGGAAGGGCTGCCCTCGCCCCTGTTTGCCCCGGCGATGAAGGCCGGCCAGGCCGTGCGCGGCCTGCTGCCCGCAGCGCTGAAGGCCAAGGTGCCCGCGCCCCAGGCGGCCGGCGCCTGGCCCACCCGCCAGCACGCGCGCAAGGTGCTGATGCTGGCGGGCTGCGTGCAACCGGCCATGATGCCGAACATCAACACCGCCACGGCCCGCGTGCTGGACGCCGTGGGCATCCAGACCGTGGTGGACGCCAAGGCGGGCTGCTGCGGCGCCGTCAAGTTCCACCTGAACGACCAGGAGGGCGGCATGGCCCAGATGCGCGCCAACATCGACGCCTGGTGGCCGCTGGTGGAGGCGGGCGGGGTGGAGGCCATCGTGATGAACGCCTCGGGCTGCGGCGTCACCGTCAAGGAATATGGCCACATCCTGAAGGACGATGCGCAGTACGCCGCCAAGGCCGAGCGCATCAGCGCCCTCACACGCGATCTGTCCGAGCTTTTGCCGGCGGTGCTGCCCGAGCTGGCCACCCGGCTCAAGGGCCGCGTGAACCAGCCCGACACGCTGTACGCCTACCACCCGCCCTGCACCCTGCAGCACGGCCAAAAGCTGCGCGGCGGGGTGGAGGCGCACCTGAACCAGCTCGGCTTTCGCCTGCGCACCGCGCGCAACGAGGCCCACCTGTGCTGCGGCTCGGCCGGCACCTACTCGGTGCTCAACCCCGACCTGTCGGCTGCGCTGCGCGACCGCAAGCTGGGTGCCTTGGGCGAAGCCTTTGGCGAGCAGCCGCCGGATGTGATCCTCTCGGCCAACATCGGCTGCATCACCCACCTGCAAAGCGGCACGGGCACCCCGGTGCGCCACTGGGTGGAGGTGCTGGATGAGGCCCTGCACAGCCCGGCCTGACGGCGGGCGCCGAAGCCGCTGGGCACTGCAGCACGTCCGCGTTGGCGACGCCGCTGCGCCTTTAGAACGTGTTTACGATCTCGCAGGGGACCCCTGGGAGATCGTAAACACGTTCCTACGCCTGGGCGCTGTCGGCCAACACTGGCATGATGGAGGGTTTTCCGGCCCACCCAATACCGTTGACCGCCATGACCGACACCGCGTCCGCACTCGTACCACCGACCGCCGCCCCCGATGCCCGCGCGGGCGTCACCCGGCAGCGTGGCGACGCCCCCCGCCGCAGCGGCACCGACCGCCGCAAGACGCCCCGGCGCGTGCCCGGCGCCGCAGCCCCGGCAGACGGCCGCAGCCCGGCCGCAGCGCCATCGGCGGCAGATGCCGCCCCGCGCGCACCCCAGCGCACCCACCCCCTGCTCGAAAAGCTGGCCGACCTGTATCCCGCACTGTTCGGCGCGCTGTTTCGCCCCCTCAAGCGCGGCATTTACCAGGACCTGCTGGCCGCCCACCCGGACACCTTCGAGCGCGATGCGTTGAAGGTGGCGCTGGGCATTCATACCCGGTCCACCCGCTATCTGCAAAGCGTGGCCGCCGGTGACAAGCGCCACGACCTGCAGGGCCAGCCCGTGGAGGACATGGCGCCCGAGCACGTGCACCACGCGCTGCTGGAGGTATACCGCCGCCGCAAGAACAGCAAGACCCGTCCCACCGAGGATTTGCTGCCCAAACTGCGCAACCGCATGATCGCGGCCTTCGAAGCTTCGGGCCTCTCGCGCGAGGCCTACGTCGAACGCGTGCAGAGCCGCGACGAAGCGGCCAACGCCATCCTCGAAGAAGCCCTGGCCGAATGGTCGGCCCGCAACGCCAAGGACGAGGCCCTGCTGCGCGCCTTCGAAGCCAGCGGCCAGACGCTGGACGCCTTTGCCGACATGTATGGCCTGGTGCCCCGCACCGTGGGCCAACAACTCGAGCGCGCCCGCCGCCGCAAGGCGCTGGACGCGGATGCCGCTGCAGCGGCCGAAGCGGATGCAACTGCGGCTGCTGCGTCGGTGCCGGTGGCCGCGCCGCTGGCTCCGTAAAGAGAAAGCCAGAGAGCCGGGGCCGCATCACCCCCGGCACCCTCCCGCCGTTTTCCTTTCTTCTCCCCAGCGACCGCTCTGCCCGGGGGCACCCGGCCGATCCGCGAGACCGGCTTATCGCGCGCCGCGCGTTGCACCCGATGCTCCTTCTGCCGCCGCGCTGACGCCAGGCTGCTGACACCAGGTTGTCAGCAGCCTGGCGTCAGCATTCTCTCCCTCACCCATCCCCGCGCCACACCCATGGCGCCCACCCGAGAGAAAGTGCAGAGCCCATGTCCCTTTCCACCGCCGCCACCCCCTTCGTCGCCGCAGTCCCCACGGACGCCCCGCCCGCGCCAGTCGTCACCCCGCGCCGCGTGTACGTCTACGCTTTCCAGGTCACCGGGCTGTCGGTGCGCACCTGCAACCGTGACGAGGCCGACCCCGCCGCAGCCCGCATCGGCCCTCTGTGGGACCGCTTCTTCAGCCAGAGCTGGGAGCGCCACCTGCCCGCGCCCGGGCAGGACGGCCGCCTGTTCGGCGTGTACAGCGCGTATGAATCCGATGCGCAGGGCGCCTTCGACGTGACCGCCGGCGTGGCCACCCAGCCCGTTGCGGAACCCGCTGCGGGCCCTGCGGCGGCCGAGGACGCCACCACCGGGGTCCGCGTGGTGCCCGTGCAGGCCGGCCCCTACCTCGTCTTTACCGGCGAGGGCCCCATGCCCCATCTGGTGGTCGACACCTGGGGCGCCATCTGGCGATACTTCGCCGACAACCCCCAGGTGCAACGCCGCTACGGCACCGACTTCGAGGCCTACAGCGGCCCCGAGCAGGTGGCCATCCACATCGGCATCGTCGACAACCGCTGAGCCCTGGGGCCTGGCCGCTGACAGAGTCACCGCCAAATGGTTCAAAAATGATAGCTGTTAGCGCTTGACTGGTAAGCGCTGAAGGCCAAAAACAATTGAATTCAATCTCCATCACCCACCATGCGCCGCGCTGACCGCCTCTTTCAGATCGTGCAGCTCATCCGGGGCCGGCGCCTGTCCACCGCCGCCTTCCTGGCCGAGCGGCTGGAGGTATCGGCCCGCACCATCTACCGCGACGTGGCCGACCTGCAGCACCAGGGCGTGCCCATTGAAGGCGAAGCGGGGGTGGGCTACCGCCTGGGCGCGGGGTTCGACCTGCCGCCGCTCATGTTCAGCCAGGGTGAGGCCAACGCCCTGGTCGCCGCCGCCCGCCTGGCCCAGGCCTGGCTCGACACCGGCCTGGCGCGCGAGGTGGAGGGCGCCCTGGGCAAGATCCTGTCCGTGCTGCCGCCCGCCGCCCGCGTGGCCGCCGAAGCCCAGGCGCTCTACGCCCCGTCCGTCGGCCTGGGCCCGCGCGCACTGGCCGCCCTGCAAGCCCTGCGCGAGGCCGTGCACACGCGCAACGTGGTGCACATCGACTACGCCGACGTGCAGGGCCGGCCCACACAGCGCCGCCTGCGGCCCCTGGGCTGCTTCTACTGGGGCAAGGTCTGGACCCTGTCGGCCTGGTGCGAGCTGCGCAGCGACTTCCGCGGCTTTCGCATCGACCGCATCGTGGACTTGGCCGTGCTGGAAGAACACTTCCAGCCCGAGCCCGGCAAGACCCTGGCCGACCTGCTGCGCAAGCTGGAATCCGAGATGGCCGACTGTGGGCCGGAGGGCGGGGCGCAAGCCGCGTGGCAGCCGCCGTCGCGCTGAGCCCGATCTGAGCGACGCGCCGGCCCCGGCGCGATTATTGAAGCAGTGGTTTTCCATATTTGCGCCATAGCGCATCCGTCCCTGAATATTCGATCCATGTTGCAAACCGTCGCCAACATGCTGCATTAGTAACCGATGTTACTTTTTGCGGTAATTTCGCTGAATTAATGGCGTTTTCTGTCAACAGAAAATACCCGGCCCGCCGCTATCATGCGCTCCACTTTGCACCAACCGGCCGGACAGTCTGCAGCACATGAAACGTCGCGTCACCATTCAAACGCCCCTGGGCGACCAGCTCACCTTCAGGCAGCTGCAGGGCAGCGAGGAAATCAGCCAGCTCTTTACCCTGGACGTAGACCTGCTCAGTGAGAGCAAAAGCATCGATCCCAAGGCCTTGTTGGGCAAAAACGCCACCATCGTGGTCGAAACCGAAGGCGGCGGCACCCGCTACATCGACGGCATCGTCACCCGGTTTGGCATGCAGGGGCAGGACCACCGCATGTTCTCGTACCGCGCCCGCCTGAGCCCCTGGCTGTGGCTGGCCACCCGCAAAACCGATTTCAAGGTATTCCAGAACAAAACAGTGCCGGAAATCATTGAAGAGGTGTTGGGAAAATACGGTTATCCGATAGATAAAAAACTCAACCGCAGCTACCGCACCTGGGATTATTGCGTTCAATATAACGAGAGTGACTGCCAGTTTGTATCGCGCCTCATGGAGCATGAGGGAATTTACTATTATCACCAGCACTCGGCCGGCCAGCACGTGCTGACCCTCGCCGACGACATCGTTGCGTCCCACAGCCCGCTACCCGGGGCGGCGTCCATCCCCTTCTACCCGCCCGAAAAAGCCGCCATTGCCGACCGCGAAAGCGTCTACGCGTGGGAACTGGCCGAAGAAATCAAATCGGCCCGGCACTTTAATGACGACTACGACTTCAAGAAACCCCGGGCCGATTTGTCGAACATGCGCAAAGACCCGCCGGGCCACGCGCACGACAGCTACGAAGTCTATGAATGGCCCGGCGGCTACACCGAATATGCCGATGGTGAAACCTATGTGAAGGTGCGGCTGCAGGAAAACCTCACGCGCCAAAGCGCGGTGCAGGGCAAATCCAGCTGCCGCGCGCTGGCGCCCGGCTACACCTTCAACCTGGAGAACTACCCCCGCGGCGACCAGAACCAGCAGTACCTCATCACCGCGGTGCAGTACCACTTTCAGGAGAACCCCGAGGTCAGCAGCGTGGCCAAGCCCACGCCCAAGACCACCAAGGACGAGGTCGGCTCCATCCAGCGTTTCGTGCTCAAGGCCCAGCCCACAAGCCTGCCCTTCACCCCGCCGCGCGTCACCCCCAAGCCCCGCAGCCTGGGCCCGCAGACGGCGGTGGTGGTGGGCCCGCCGGGCGAGGAGATCTGGACCGACAAATACGGCCGCGTGAAGGTGCAGTTCCACTGGGACCGCATTGGCGCCATGGACGAAAACTCCAGCTGCTGGATCCGCGTATCCCACCCCTGGGCCGGGGCCCGCTACGGCGGCATCTTCACGCCCCGCATCGGGCAGGAAGTCATCGTGGACTTTCTGAACGGCGACCCCGACTACCCCATCATCACCGGCCGCGTCTACAACGCCGACCAGATGCCGCCGTGGGAACTGCCCAAACACAAGACGCAGTCCGGCTTTCAGACCAACTGGAGCAAGGGCGGCGGCGGCAAGCACATGCTGCGTTTTGAGGACCAAAAGGGCATCGAGCACATCGAGCTGTCTACCGACCATGGCAATACGCATTTGCACATGGGCTACTTGATGAACCAGAGCACCGAAGCCAAGCGCAGCTATGGCTTCGAGCTGCGCACGAACGAGTGGGGCGCGATCCGGGCGGACAAGGGCTTGTTGATCACGACCTATACGCAGGACTTCAAGCAGAAGGTGGCGCATGACAACCCGGATGGGTTCTCGAACCTGGGTACTGGTCTGGAATCTGCCCAAGCGCTGATGGCAGAAGCGAAGAGCGCCGTGGCTGCCATGGAGTCCGTTATCAGCGGCATCAACAACCTCAAGATGTCGCACATGAGTGAACTGGCTTCCGGCATCCAGTCCATGGTGGGCAAGGTTGCTGCGGCTACCTCCCTTGGTCAGATGGCCGCAGCCGTCTCCTCGTTCGTGTCAGGAGGCAGCGCTGCAGGCTCAGGGCCTGAACTGATCATGCCTATGAACACCGATCCGGCCATGCCCGAGGCCTTGGAACTGCAGGCCAAGTCCAAGGACATCAGCAAACCCATTGTGTCGATCGTCAGCCCGGAAGGGCAATCCATGATCAGCCCGAAGCCGATCGTCATCAGCTCGGGCCAGAGCGTGTCGGTGCATGGCAAGGGCCCGGTCACCACGTCAACCCAGCAGCAGCTCACGCTACTCGCAAAGGGCGGCATGCTCACGCACGTGACGGAAGGTGGCCAGCGCACCACCGTCACGGCGGGGGACGTGGCCCACGAGGCGCAATCGGGCAACATGAATCTGACTGCCCAGCAGAACATCACCACTGCTTCCACCACGGCGGACGCTACGGTGATCGGTAAGCAGAACGTCAACCTGCGCGCCGACGAGGATTCCGTGCTCATCAAGGCAGGCAAGCACATCCGGCTGGAAGCCGCCGAGAGCATCACGCTCGTGGTTGGCGGCGGCAAGGCCTACATCAAGCTCACGGACGAAGGCGACATCGAGGTGGTCGGTGTCAAGAAGGGATTGTTGAAGTTTGACGATGACCTGAATGAGTTTGGCAAGAAGATCAATCTCAATTGCAGTTGAAGGTCGTCTGTCAGCTCGTGCATAGATATCTGTTCCACCCTAAAAAACGACATTCCCAATGCGCTACAACTTCAATGAGGGCTTCATCAGCGCCCCGGACTACTCCCTTGACAGAACAGTCCATGTCTTGATGCCGAGCCCTGCATCTGGCGGCTTGACTATCGTGATTACGCGGGAGGAAATGGAGGTGGATGAGACCGCACAACAGTTCATTGATCGCCAAATGGCGTTAGCCGCTAAACAGGTCACCAAGTTCACAAGAGGCGTAACCGAAAGCGCACGGCTTGGGGCACAAGTTCGGCTTGAGGGCGTGAAATTTCCGGTTAGCTACAAGCAGCAGGGCCAAACACTCCATCACATGCAGGCCATCTTTCAACTGTCAGATCAAAGAAAGATGTTGAGCTTCACGTTTACTTCGCCGACCGAATTGTCCTCGGCGCAACTGAAAACTGTAGACGATGTTCTAAACAGCTTCACGTTTCATCCTGTGAAGTAGAGCACCCGCCAGCCTTCATTGTTGGCCAGCGAAACACTAACCAATACACCAGAAGAGACAGGACCCAAAAATGGGAGGCATGGCTGCGGCTCGCATGACGGACGAAATTGGCCACGTTGGGATGTGGGCTCGACTAGCGCGTACAGCTCTTCGCGTGGGGTCCATGGTGGCGGAAGGGCTTCTGGTCGCAAGGGCAATTGCTGCAGTTGCGGTGGTTGCCGCACCATTGGCCGGCGCAGCCGTCACTTTCGGTGCAGCGTTTGCCTTTTTAGGAACTACATGTACAGGCCTTGTTGTTAGTGGGGTAGTGGCAGGATTTATCGGCCGTATGACTGGCTGGAATGACTACAAAGAAAAGAAGATTCAGGAGATGACCGAAGACATTGGTGAGATGGAGATCACCGGTGTGCTTGGTATCAAGGGCGCTGCCACAGTCTTCATTAACAAACTCGAAGCGATGCGTGCGGTCCTTGACGCCTCCAATTGCTCAAAGCATCCCATGCCAGAGCCAAACAAGATCGCTGAGGGCAGCGATTCTGTGTTTGTCGAGACGGGGCCTGCCGCGCGCAAGGGCGACAAACTGATGTGTGCTGCCCAGATCGTCACAGGATCGGACAACGTGTTTGTGGGTGGTAACAAAACCCAGTATCTGAATATTGCTGACGACAAGGATTTGTGGGAAACCGCTTTGGAATTTGCGCCTGCCCTGTTTGGGCGCGGCAGCTTGCCGGGCAAGTTGGGTTGTCTGGGTATGGCTGTCGTTGGCAACTACATCGGCGACGCCGCCGCCAAAGGCATTCAATGGGTGGTGGGGCGTCCGGTGATCCCCATGACTGGCGGAAAGATTCTTGATGGCTCGGGCGATACGGATTTTGTCTTGCCGGGCCCCATGGGCATTGAATGGGCACGCTTCTATAGCAGCCATGACCACCGATCGGACACCATCCACGGCAAGGGGTGGTCCCTTCCGTACGACATGGAGCTCCATGTAGTCCCGCCGTCACCTGAAACGCCTGGTTCGCTTACGTTTGTGAGTAGGCAGGGAAGGCGCGTGAATCTGCCCTGGGTTGAGCCTGGGAACGCATTCTTCAACACGGCAGAAGGCTATATCGTCAACTGCACCCCTGGTGGAGCGTACGAAGTTGTAGACCTAGACCACATTCGCTACCAGTTCGGGCCAGTCCGTTCAGGCGCCGGTACTGTCGGCACGGGCGCGCAGAAGTTGCGGACACAGCGCATTCAGGACCGCTTCAATCACTGGATCCGATTACGGCGTGACGCGCTCCAGCGGCTGGTACGCATCACAGACCATCTCGGCCGCATCATCGACCTCAAGCTGCACGAAGCCACTGGCCGCGTGACCCATATCGGACTGGTGCAAGGAGCACCAGGCGAACGCCCGGGCCTTCTGGCCAGCTACGAGTACGACGCCCACGGCCAGTTGGCCAGAGTGACTGACAGAGCGGGGCGGGTAACCCGCCGGTTCTCATACTCGGACGGCTTGATGATTTGGCAGGTGGATGCCGCTGGGCTGGAGGCAAACTACGCATGGGAATCCACGGAACAGGCCGGGGGGCCGCTCATCGAGGGCTTGGCCGCCACAAGCCTGTGGATGACCGCGACAGGGCGTGACCGCCGTGTGGTGCGACATTGGACAAGCGATGGGGAAACCTACGATATCCGGTACGACTGGCTTGACAGCGATGCATTGAAGGCTGCCGCTGGCGATGCTCTGTCCCCCTGCGGCATCACCATAGCTGTCGATCAACTCGGGCGACGGCAAGAATGGCAGTGGGACAGGCTCTACAACCTAACGCGCTACACCAATCCCTTGAGCGAGAGTTGGAATTTGCGCTGGAGCCCTGCGAGAGAGCTGCTGGAATGCACTGCACCAGGAGGCCAAAACCTCCGGTTTGAATACGACGACAACGGGATGCGAACTGGCGAGATCGACGCCCTGGAGCGGCGCACGCGCACCCTGTGGGACACCAACTGGTTTGAGCCGTTGGCCGTCACGCTGCCTGATGGGAGCGTCTGGCGCTACGAATACAACAACCGGGGCCTGTGCACTGCTACACATGCGCCCGATGGAACTGTTACCGAATACGCGTATGACGGCGATGGCCTGCTGCTCCAAATACGGGATGGCAAAGGCGGTGTCAAAAAACTCCGCCATGACGTACGCGGCCTGCTGGTGGAATATGTGGACTGCTCGGGCCAGCGTACCCAGTACCACTACGACGACATTGGCCATCTCCAACGGGTCGTCGATGCACTGGGGCACACCACATCGCTGGGGCACAGCCCCACGGGTGAACTGCTTACGCTCACCTTGGCCGACGGGACCACGCAAAGCTGGCGCTACGATGCGGCGGGGCGCCCCGTGGCGCACACCAACGCCCAGCCGCGTACGCGGCACTGGAGCTACAACCAGCGCGGGCAACTACAAACGCAGATCGATGAAGAACAGCGCGGCATCACACTGGCCTATGACGCCGCCCAGCGCCTGAGCACCCTCGTCAACGAAAACGGCCAGCACTTCGGCTTTCAATACGACGCCGCCGACCGCATGGTGGAAGAAACCCGCGTTGGCGGCCAGAGCGTCACCATCGAATACGACGCCAATGGCTGGCCCATCGCCGTCAACCACCACCCGAGCGCCAGCGACCTACCTGCGGGCCCAGCGACTGGCGGCGCCCTGCGTACAGAGCTCATCCGCGACGCAGCCGGCCGCCTGGTCGAAAAGCGCACCGCCGCCCACCACTACCACTACGCCTACGACCCCCTCGACCAACTCACCCAGGCCCAGAAGCTGGCGGTGCAACAAGATGGCAGCCTCAAGCCCTTGCACACCAGCACCTTTGCCTACGACAAAGTCGGCAATCTCATTGAAGAAACCGCCACCGACGGAACCACCGGCCAAAGTTCCACCCTTCGGCACAGCCACGATGCGCTGGGTAACCGCATGCAAACCCAGCTGCCCACCTTGCCAGGCCAGCCCCACCTGCAAAGAGCGCTGAACTATCTGCACTACGGCTCAGGCCACCTGCACCAAATCAATTACACCCAGCGCGATACCCGCAGCCCCGACGCCCTGGCAGTGCACCAACTCATCAGCGACATCGAGCGCGACGCCCTGCACCGAGAAATCCACCGCACCCAGGGCCAAGTGCAAACCCGCTACGCACTAGACCCCCTGGGCCGCAGGCAAGGGGCCTGGAGCCAGCCCATAGACCAGCGCAGCCGCCCCTACCAGGCCAGCGACGCCCATTGGCAGCGTGCCGTGCTGGCCGCAGGCACACCCGAGCAAAACCCGTTCGACGGCTTGATGAAAGCCTACGCCTACGACAAGGTGGGTGAGCTGCGCCAAAGCCGCCACAGCCTGCACGGCGACATAGCCCACCAATACGACGCCACCGGGCGCATCGAACACACCGTGCGCCAGCTCTTTGGTGCAGGCCAGGCCCCGTACCCAACCCAGCCAGGCGCGGCCAACAACGAACGCTTCCAATACGACCCCGCCGGCAACATCCTGGACAACCACCGCCAGACTGAGCTGTCCCAACGCACCCAGCACCTGCAAGAAGGCTACGTGCGCGACAACCTCGTGCGGGTGTACGAAGACAAACGCTACTTCTACGACGGCCATGGCAGGCTGATCCAAAAACTCAGCGGCAAACACACGGCCCAGACATTTGCGTGGGACGAAGAAAGCCGCCTCACAGCAGTCACCACCACCCGGCGCCCCGGCACCGAACACGCAACCACCCAAACCACCCGGTTCGACTACGACGCCATAGGCCGCCGGGTGGCCAAACACGACAGCTTTGGCACCACGGTCTTCATCTGGGAAGGCATGCGC
>NZ_JBMIRS010000014.1:0-363 GCF_049198005.1 Paracidovorax sp. MALMAid1276
GGCACGCCGATTGCGTTGGTCAATGCCAACGGAGAGCAACAAGGGCAAGTGGCCTGGGCGGCCAGGTACACAGCTTGGGGGGAGGTTGAAGATGAGTACAACCCAAACCAGATCCACCAGCCGATTCGGTTCCAGGGCCAGCAATTCGACCCAGAGACAAACCTTCACTACAACCGATTCAGGTACTACGACCCGAACATAGCGCAGTACGTTACTCAGGATCCAATTGGCCTGAATGGAGGATTTAAGGATGTCCTGAACAACTCGAATTCGCGAGTGCTACCAGGCCGCCGTTTTCAGATGCCGCGACGGTCGCCCTTTTTCCTGCATGCGGGCCTTGTTTTTGGGATGCGCTGAGACATT
>NZ_JBMIRS010000205.1:0-23659 GCF_049198005.1 Paracidovorax sp. MALMAid1276
AGCGCTTGATGGATAAGCGCAAACAGCTATCAAAAATATAGTTACATGGCGACGCCGCCAGGGCGCGCCGGTAAAAACTGGCGCTCCCTGAAGCCAGCGCACACGTGGAGCTGGCTTTGCCAGGCCACCGGGTGCGTCCCCCTCCGGGGAAAGCGGCGCAGCCGCTCAGGGGGCTTCTCAATGGTGCGTATCGTGCCGCGCGATGTTCAGCAGATGCTCCACCTCTTCGCGGTGGTGCTCGCAGTTGTGGGCATGCCAGCGCTGGATGACCCACATGATGCCGGCCACCACCACGCCAAACGCCGTGATGGCGCCAAACGCCGACAGGCCCAGCTTGGTGGACAGGCTGTAGAACGCGCCCAGCCCCAGGATGCAAGCCTGCTCATTGAAGTTCTGCACGGCGATAGAGCGGCCCGCGCCCATGAGGTTGTGGCCCCGGTGCTGCAGCAGCGCGTTCATGGGCACCACCAGAAAGCCGCCCAGCCCGCCCAGCAGGATCAAGAACGGCACGGCCACCCACACGTTGCTGATGAAGTTCATCAGGATGACGAGCAGCCCCATCGCAATGCCCAGCGGCATCACGCGCGTGGCCATGTCCAGGCGCATGCGCATGGACGCCACCACCGCCCCCACGGCGGTGCCGATGGCCACCACCCCCACCAGCGCCGAGGCCTGCGTGGTGCTGTAGCTCAGCGCGGCCGCGGCCCAGGCCAGCACGATGTAGCGCAGGTTGCCCGATACGCCCCAGAACAGCGTGGTGGTGGACAGCGAGATCTGGCCCAGGCGGTCGTTCCACAGGCGGCGGTTGCACACCCAGAAGTCGGGCACCAGGGCCAGTGAATTGGCCAGCACGCTGCGCGACGCGTCGTGGCGCATGGGCCGCATCTCCACCCCGGTGTGCGGGATGCGGGTGTTGAACCAGGCCGCGATGACGTAGACCACGATGAGCGCGGCAATGGCTGCCTGCGGCGCCGTGTCGATGCCGGTGTCCACCAGCGGAAGATCGATGGACAGCAGGGCTGACGATATGGTGGCGCCCACCAGCTGCCCGCCCAGCAGCACGCCGAGGATGATGGACGCGATGGTCAGCCCCTCGATCCAGCCATTGGCCTTGACCAGCTGTGAGGCCGGCAGCAGCTCGGTGAGGATGCCGTACTTGGCCGGCGAGTAGGCTGCCGCGCCCAGGCCCACCACGGCGTAGGCGATCAGCGGGTGCGTGCCGAACAGCATCATCAGGCAGCCCACCACCTTGATGGCGTTGCTGATGAACATGACCCGGCCCTTGGGCAGCGCGTCGGCGAAGGCCCCCACGAACGGGGCCAGCACCACATAGAACAGCGCAAACATGGGCACCAGCGCAGCGCGCTGCCATTCGGGGGCGCCCCCGGTGCGCAACAGTTCCACCGCCGTCACGAAAAGTGCATTGTCGGCCAGCGAGCTGAAAAACTGCGCCGACATGATGGTGTAAAAACCGCGCTTCATCGAATGGCTGTGGGGCGCATCAGCAGGACTGATGACCGGTAAATGTGAGGAATCGTAGCGAGGGACAGGCGGTTATATCACGCGGATAAACGGTCACAGTGCCAGAATCCTTCGCGTATTCCCGCTGGTCATTTCCTCCCCATTTCACCGACAACCGCCCATGCCACGCCCCATCCACGCCACCATCCACACCGCCGCCCTGCACCACAACCTGGCCCGCGTGCGCCAGGCGGTTCCGGATGCCAAGGTGTGGGCGGTGGTCAAGGCCAACGCCTATGGGCACGGCATCGAGCGGGCCTATGAGGGGCTGCGCGGCGCCGACGGTTTTGCGCTCCTGGACCTGGCCGAGGCCGAGCGCGTGCGCCAGCTGGGCTGGCGCGGCCCCATCCTGCTGCTGGAGGGCGTGTTTGAGGCGCGCGACCTGGAGCTGTGCTCGCGCCTGGGGCTGTGGCACGCCGTTCACTGCGACGAGCAGATCGACATGCTGGCCGCCCACAAGACGCAGGTGCCGCACCGCGTGTTCCTCAAGATGAACTCGGGCATGAACCGGCTGGGGTTCCGCCCGGAGCGCTATCGCGCGGCCTGGGCGCGGCTCAACGCGCTGCCGCAGGTGGACGAGATCTCGTTCATGACCCACTTCAGCGACGCCGATGGCCCGCGCGGCGTGGCCCACCAGATGGCCATCTTCAACGCCGCCGCGCAGGACCTGCCCGGCGAGCGCACGCTGAGCAACAGCGCCGCCACCCTGCGCCACGCCGCCGCCGACGAGCGCGTGCGGGCCGACTGGGTGCGTGCGGGCATCGCGCTGTATGGCAGCGCGCCCGACTACCCGGAGAACGACGCCGCGCGCTGGGGCACGCGCCCCACGATGACGCTGGCCACCCGCCTCATCGCCACGCAGCAGCTGCAGGCCGGCGACACCGTGGGCTATGGCTCGCGCTTCACGGCCGACGGCCCGCTCACCATCGGTGTGGCGGCCTGCGGCTATGCCGACGGCTACCCGCGCCACTGCGACACGGGCACGCCCGTGCTGGTCAATGGCATCCGCACGCGCCTGGTGGGGCGGGTCAGCATGGACATGCTGACGGTGGACCTCACGCCGCTGATCGCAGCGGGTGTGCCCGTGGGCTTTGGCAGCGAGGTCACGCTGTGGGGCCAGGCCAGCAACGGCGCCGTGCTGGGCGTGGACGAGGTGGCCAGCGCAGCGGGCACCGTGAGCTGGGAACTGCTCACGGCCCTGGCCCAGCGCGTGCCCGTGGCGGTGGACGGCGAGGGCTAACGAAGCAAGCCGCGCCGCGCGCGACGCAACAAGTCCATAGAAGAACAGAGAAGGAAGACGCCGGAACTGCGCACCTTGTCACACCGGGCCGGCCGCACCGCACCATGGCCGCGGCCGGTCCGGCCCCCAATGGGGTGAAATGGCGGGCACCGCAAACACCCCACTGCCTGTCTCCCATGGCCACCCCCCCACCTCGTCCTGATTCACCCGCTTCTTCGGTCCCACGCCAGCGCGGCAAGCCCGCGCGTTCCAGTTGGCGCGCGGTGCGCATGCCCAGCCACGGCAGCGTGGCGCGCAGTTTGCAGCAGCGCTATCGCCTGCGCTGGCACGGCCTGCTGATCGGCAGCTTCACCCTGCTGCTGATGTGGTGCACCTCGCACGTGCAGATGCTGCTGGGGGTGGAGTCGCTCGCGCTGCGCTACCTGGTCACGCTGTCGGTGGGATACCTGGCCTACCTGCTGGTGCTGCGCGCCTGGGCCGCGCGGCTGGTGCGGCGCAAGGACCGCGCGGACGACAGCGACTTCGGCAGCCTGGATGTGCCGGACTTTTCCGGGCCCGGCGGCACTGCGTCGGGCGGCGGTGCGCGGGTGCCCATGCCGCGCAGCGGCGGAGGCGACTTTGGAGGGGGCGGCGCCTCGGGCGATTTTGGGGCGGGCGTGGCGGACGGCGCGGGCAGCGCCCTGGGCGATCTGGCCAGCGGCGCGGCCGAGGCCGTGGGCAGTGCCGACGACGGCGCGGTGGTGGTGGTGCCCGTGGTCGCCATCTTCCTCATCGGCGCGGCGCTGGTGCTGGGTGCGGGCTCGCTGGCCATGCTGTTCTTCGGGTGGGACGTGCTGCTGACCGTGGCGGTGGAGCTGGCCTTCTCCGTGGCCACCGCGCGCGCCGCCGTGGGGGTGGAGCGCGAGGGCTGGCTCACCGCCGCCGTGCGCCTGACCTGGAAGCCCCTGCTCGGCGCGCTGATCTGCGCCGTGCTGCTGGGCGCCAGCATCGACCACTTCCTGCCCGGCGTGCAGTCGCTGCCGCAGGCGGTGCGGGTGTTGCAGGGTGGGTGAGTGGTGGAGTGGTGACTATAAAAATCATAGCTGTCAGCGCACGCCAGATAAGCGCTGAAGGCTGTTTTGTCTTGAATTTTTGGGGAGCCCACCCGCGTCAGCCCGCGCGCGCGCCGGCCGTGAGCGCGCTGCGGTAGCGTCGACTTCAGGGCACGGTGGCCGCGTGCTGGGGCGTGACGGCCGGGGTGCGGCGCGTGGCCTGGCTGCGGCCGCTGTTCGGTCTGCCGCAGGCGCGCTGCTGAGGGGGCTCACCGCTGCGCAGTGGCGTGGCGGTGGGGGCGGTGATGGCCGCAGTGACCAGGCTCGCCCAGCGCGTCCAGGTTGGCGCGCAGGCGGCCCAGCAGGGACAGCAGCTGGGCCTGGGTGTCGCCATCGCAGTTCTGCAGCAGCGACGCCGACAGCGCCTGGCGCGACGCCCGCAGTGCCTTGAACACCGCCTGGCCCTCGTCGCTGAGGGCCAGGCAGCGGCTGCGCTTGTCCTCGGCGTTGGGTGCGCTCTGCAGCCAGCCCTTGTCCTGCAGCATGCCCACCATGCGCGCCACCTGCGCCTTGTCGGCGCCGCTGTGGGTCACCAGCTCCTTCTGCGTGGCACCCGGGTGGCGGCCCACAAAGTTCAGCGCGCGCACTTCATTGAGGGTGAGGTCCGGGTGCACGGCCGCCATGGCCCGCACCATGTGCGCGCGGTAGGCATGCATCAGGTCGTGCATGGCTTCAAAGACATCGGGCGTGGGCTGGCGGGGCGGCATGGTGAAGGAATGTGGGCGCGCCAACAGGTTGACAAAATCAACTTATCGGCGCATGATTTGGTTGACTGAATCAACATTTTAGATCATGAACGCACCGCTACCCGCCTCCGCCATGCCCTCCCTCGCCATCGAACGCGTCCGCCATCCCCTGCAGGCCCGCCACCTGCAGGTGGTGCGGCGCACCCAGGTCAGCCCCGGCTTTGTGCGCCTCACCCTGGCCGGCCCCGAGCTGGCAGGGTTTGTGAGCGCCGGGTTTGACGACCACCTCAAACTCATCCTTCCTGCGCCCGGGCAGGACCGCCCCACCTTGCCCACGCTGCAGGACGGCCGCCCGGTGTATGACGGCCCGCGCCCCGTGCTGCGCGACTACACGCCCGCGCGCTTTGATGCGGCAGCGGGCGAGCTGGACATCGAAGTGGCCCTGCACGACGCAGGCCCCGCCACCGACTGGGCGGCCCGCGCCGCCGTGGGCGACTGGGTGGGCATTGCCGGGCCGCGCGGCAGCATGGTCGTGCCCACGGGCTTTGACTGGCACTGGCTGCTGGGCGACGAAACTGCGCTGCCCGCCATCGCCCGCCGCCTGGCCGAGCTGCCCGGCAGCGCCGTGGCCACCGTGCGCATCCAGGTGGCCAACCCCGCCGACCAGCGTGTGCTGGCCAGCGCGGCGCAGGTGGATCTGCAGTGGGTGCGCGCGCTCCCCGCCGCCGTCGAAGCTCTTGCGCTGCCGCCCGGCGCGGGGTTCGTCTGGGCCGCAGGCGAGCACAGCGACATGGCCGCCGTGCGCCGCGCCGTGCTGGCCAAGCCGGGTGTGGACGCAAAACGCATGCGCATCTCCGCCTACTGGAAGCGGGGCGCCGCCGATCACCACGAAGACCTGGCCAGCGCCGCATAGTCGGCGCGCGCGATCTTTCTCTCAGCGCAGCAGCGTCAGCGCTGCCGCCTGCTGCACCGCCTGGGTCATGTGCTGCAGCGCCTGCACGTTCAGCCGCCAGCACTGCCAGTACAGCGGCACATCCACGGGCTTGCCCGCAATCAGTTCCACCAGCGTGCCGGCTTTCAGGTCGTTCTCCACCATCGGGTCGGGCGTCATGCCCCAGCCCAGGCCCGCGCGGGTGGCGGCGACAAAAGCGTGCGCCTCGGGCACCCAGTGCACGGGCGGCGCGAGCTTGCGCCGCGTGATGCGGCCCGCAAAACGCGCCTGCAGCGCATCTTTGCGGTTGAAGACCAGCATGGGCGCCAGCGCCAGTGCGGCGGCGCTCACCCCCTGCGCAAAGTGCCGCTGCATGAAAGCGGGGCTCGCCAGCGCGCGGTAGCGCAGCGTGCCCAGGGGCAGCACCTGGCAGCCCTGCACGGGCTGCGGGTCGGCCGTCACGGCGGCCATCACGCGGCCTTCGCGCAGCAGGTTGGCCGAATGGTCCTGGTCTTCCACATGGATGTCGAAGGTGACGGACTGCCCTTCGGCGGCCCGCGCCATGGCGTGGGGAAACCAGGTGGCCAGCGAATCGGCGTTCACCCCAATCGCCAGCCGCGTGGTGCGGTGCGGGCCGCCGCCGCCGATGGTGGCCAGCGCGTCGGCCTCGCTCAGCGCCACCTCGCGCGCATGGCGGTACAGCGCCTGCCCGGCCTCGGTGGGCGTGCACGGCGTGGCGCGGCGCACCAGCACCTGGCCCACGCGCTCTTCCAGCAGCTTGATGCGCTGCGACACCGCCGAGCGCGTGACATGCAGCACGGCGGCCGCGCGCTCGAAGCTGCCCTCGTCGATCACGGTGGCAAAGGCGTTGAGCTGGCCCGAGTCGAGCTGCATGGTTGGGGTGGTTAGCGATTCTGACGGATCGTTAAAAAGTATAGCTGGCGGCAACCGCGCGCCGTGCCCACAATCCGCCTCCATGGTCTCCACGGCATTCATTCACGGCTTCACCTCCACCGCCATGCTCATCATGGCCATCGGCGCGCAGAACGCCTTCGTGCTGCGCCAGGGCCTGCGCCGCGAGCATGTGCTGCCCGTGGTGCTGGTGTGCGCGCTGTCGGACGCGCTGCTGCTGCAGGTGGGCGTGTGGGGCATGGGCGGGGTGCTGCTGGCGCGGCCCGAATGGGCGCAGGCCATGCGCTGGGCGGGCGCGCTGTTCCTGCTGGCCTATGCGGTGCAGACGGCTGCGCGCGCCCTGCGCCCCGGCCAGCTGCTGGTGACCGCTGGCGGCCCGGGCGCCAGCCTGCGGGCCACGCTGGCCACCGTGGTGGCACTCACCTGGCTCAACCCGCATGTGTACCTGGACACCGTGGTGCTGTTGGGCACCATGGCCACGCCGTACCCGGCCTGGGGCCGCGCGCTGTTTGCGGGGGGCGGCGCGCTGGCCAGTGCGCTGTGGTTCCTGGGCCTGGGCTTTGGTGCGCGCAAGCTCGCGCCGCTGTTCGCCACGCCCGGTGCCTGGCGCGTGCTGGATGCCGTCACCGCCACCACCATGCTGGTGCTGGCGGCGGTGATGGCCTGGGGCGCCTAGTCTTACTGAACCAGAGAAACCGGCGGCGTGCCGCCCCGGTCAGGCCAGCGCGCGCTGCACCGCCGGGCGCTGTTGCACGCGCTGCGCGTGGGCCAGCACCTGGGGGAAGCGGGCAATGTCCACGCCATCGCTCTGCAGCCACGTGCCGATGGTGAACAGGTAGCCGTCGGCCACCGTGTACTGCTCGCCCATCACCCAGGGGCCGCCGCGGAGGTACTGGCTCTCGATGAAGTCAAAGCAATCCGCCATGTTCTGCGGCACCTTGCGCTGCATGGCGGCCTGGGCCTCGGGCTCGTCGGCCCAGCGGCTGGCGCGCGGGCGGTGGGCGTGGGCGATGTGCACGGTGGACGCGAGGTAGCTGTGGAATTCCTGCAGCCGCGCGAAGCCGTGCGGGTCGGTGGGCGCCAGCCGCGCCTCGGGAAAGCACTGCGCCACATAGGCCAGCAGCGCGGGCGTTTCGGTCAGCGTGCCCTGCGGCGTGGCCAGCGCGGGCACGCGGCCCTTGGGGTTCACGGCCAGATATTCGGGCGTGCGCTGCTGGCCGGCGGCAAAGTCCACGCGCACCAGGGTGTAGGGGGCGCCCGCTTCTTCCAGGGCGATGCGCACGGCCTGCGCGCAGGTGCCGGGGGTGTAGTAGAGAGTCAGGTCGGTCATGGCAATTGAAAAGATGCTATTGAAAAGTGAGCTGTCGGCGCTTTATGGATAAGCGCTGAAGGCGGTTTTTATGCAATATCTGGATACGGCTTCGCTGGTTCGCCGGGCGCACCCCGGCGGTCCAGGGCCACGCCTTCAATAGAGCCCGCGCGTCTGGGCCATCAGCCGCACCAGGCCCAGGAGCGCATCGGTGTGCGGCGTGGGCGTGCCGGTGAACTGGCCCAGCTCGCGCACGGCGCCCACCAGGGCGTCGATCTCCATGGGCTTGTTCGCCTCCACGTCCTGCAGCATCGAGGTCTTGAAGGCACCGAGCTTGCGCGTGACGGCATGGCGGTCCTCGGGTTGCTGCTCGATGGGCAGGCCGATCTTCTCGCCAATGGCCTTGGCCTCCAGCATCACGGCGCTGACAAAGCCGCGCACCAGGTCGTCGTCCAGGATGCGGTCGGTGGTGGCCCCCGTGAGCGCGCTGATGGGGTTGATCGTCATGTTGCCCCACAGCTTGAACCAGATGTCCTTCTGGATGCAGGCCGAGACCTCGACCTCGATGCCGCCGAGCTGCAGGCACTGCGCGAGGTGCTGGAGCCGGTCGCTGTGGCTGCCGTCCGGCTCGCCCACGATCAGGCGGTTGCCGAAGTTCTGCTTCACGAAGCCCGGCGCCTCCAGCGCGCAGCTGGTGTGCACCACGCTGCCGACCACCTGGTGCGCGGGGATGGCGCGGGCGATCACGCCACCCGGGTCGACCGAGGCCAGTGCGCGGCCTTGGGCGGGGCCGCCAAAGCCGTCCAGAAACCACCAGGGCACGCCGTTCATGGCGGTGAGCACGAGGGTGCCCGGCCCGATCAGCGGCGCCATGGCGCGCGCTACGTCGGGCAGGCCGGGGGCCTTCACCGCGACCACCACCAGGTCTTGCACGCCCAGGGCCGCCGGATCGGCCGCCGCCTTCACGGCCACCTGGGCCACCGTGCCGTCGGGGCGCCGCAGGCGCAGGCCCTCGGCCTGCAGCGCGGCCAGCGTGGCGCCACGCGCGACCAGGCTGACATCGCCGCCTGCGTGGGCCAGGGCCACGCCCAGCCAGCCTCCGATGGCGCCGGCGCCGTAGATACATGCTTTCATAGGTATTGGTCCTTGGTTGTGTTCATAGGTGTGAAGAGAGGTTGGCGGCGGGCACGCCGCCAGCGCGATCGCTGCTGGGCGAAACCGCTGCCATCCCCCGCCCGTTCGGGCTGAGCCTGTCGAAGCCCTGCGCCGCGCTTCGACAGGCTCAGCGTGAACGGGTGGCGGGCGGTGCGGGCCATTTGCTGTCTGGTATTCAGTAGCCTGCGGGCCGTGGTGCCGCTGCAGCGTCCGCACCGGAGCGAAACCGCGCCAGCAGCGCCTGCGCGGCGCTGGTCAGCAGCATGGTGTCCACCCCCACGGCCACAAACAGCGCGCCGGCCGCCAGCCACTGGCGCGCCTGCGATTCGGTGGTGGCCAGGATGCCGGGTGCCTTGCCCGCGCGGCGGATGCGCGTGATGCCATCGTGGATGGCGGCCTGCACCTCGGGGTGGCCCGGGTTGCCCGGGTAGCCCATCGACGCCGACAGGTCGGCCGGGCCGATGAACACGCCCTCCACGCCGGGCGTGGCGGCAATGGCGTCAAGGTGGCCCAGGGCCTGCACCGTCTCCGCCTGCACCAGCAGGCAGACCTGCTGGTTGGCCTCGTGCACATACTGCGGATAGGCCTGCCAGCGCGACGAGCGGGCCAGCGCACTGCCCATGCCGCGCACGCCCTCGGGTGCGTAGCGTGTGGCGCGCACCAGCTGCTGCGCCTGCTCGGGCGTGTCCACCATGGGCACCAGCAGGGTTTGCGCGCCGATGTCGAGATACTGCTTGATGAGGGCGGTGTCGCCCACCGGCACCCGCGCAATGGCGTGGGGCGCGCGGGCCCCCGGCGGCAGCGCGCCGGACGCGCTGGCAATCGCCTGCAGCTGGTGCAGGATGGAGCGCAGGTCGTTGGGCGCGTGTTCCCCGTCGACCAGCAGCCAGTCGTAGCCCGTGCCCGCGAGGATTTCCGCGCTGTAGGCGTCGGCCAGGCCCAGCCACAGGCCGATCTGCGCCTCGCCCCGGGCCAGGGCCTGCTTGAAGGTATTGGTGGGTGTGTGCATGGCGTGCATTCTTGCCGATGACCGGGGCAGGGCGCAGCGACCGCGCCGCTATAGTCGGCAACCCGCGCGCCCGTACCCACCGAATCCCCTGCTCCTCATGGCCAAAGACAAAACCCTTTTCACCTGCAGCGAATGCGGCGGCACCAGCCCGCGCTGGTTGGGCAAGTGCCCGGCCTGCGGCGCCTGGAACACGCTGGTCGAGACGGTGGCCGAGGCCGGCCCAGGCAAGAACCGCCTGAGCGCGCCCCAGGGCTACGCGGGGCTGGCCCACGCGCAGCCCGTGATGCCGCTGGCCGCCATCGACGCGCAGGACGTGGCCCGCACCCCGAGCGGCATCGACGAGCTGGACCGCGTGCTGGGCGGCGGCATCGTGGAAGGCGGCGTGGTGCTGATCGGGGGCGACCCGGGCATCGGCAAATCGACCCTGCTGCTGCAGGCTATGGACGCGCTGCAGCGGGCGGGCCTGCCCACGCTGTACGTGACGGGCGAAGAGAGCGGGGCGCAGGTGGCGCTGCGTTCGCGGCGCCTGGGCATCGAAGGCAGCCAGGTGCAGCTGCTGGCCGAGATCCAGCTCGAAAAGATTCTGGCGACGGTGGAGGCCACCCAGCCCGCCGTGGTGGTGATCGATTCCATCCAGACCACGTACTCCGACCAGCTCACCAGCGCGCCGGGCTCGGTGGCCCAGGTGCGCGAATGCGCGGCGCACCTCACGCGCATGGCCAAGGGCACGGGCATCGCCGTCATCCTGGTGGGCCATGTGACCAAGGAGGGCGCGCTGGCCGGCCCGCGCGTGCTGGAGCACATGGTGGACACAGTGCTGTATTTCGAGGGCGACACGCACAGCCAGTTCCGCCTGGTGCGCGCCATCAAGAACCGCTTTGGCGCCGTGAACGAGATCGGTGTGTTTGCGATGACGGAGAAGGGCCTCAAGGGCGTGAGCAACCCGAGCGCGATTTTTTTGAGCCAGCATGCCGAGCCCGTGCCCGGCAGCTGCGTGATGGTGACGCTGGAAGGCACGCGCCCCATGCTGGTGGAGATCCAGGCCCTGGTGGACACCGGCGGCCCCAGCCCCCGGCGCCTGTCCGTGGGCCTGGACAAGGACCGCCTGGCCATGCTGCTGGCCGTGCTGCACCGCCACGCCGGCGTGGCCTGCATGGACCAGGACGTGTTTGTGAACGCCGTGGGCGGCGTGCGCATCAGCGAGCCCGCGGCCGACCTGGCGGTGATGCTGGCCATCACCTCCAGCCTGCGGGGCAAGCCCCTGCCCCGGGGCTTCATCGCGTTTGGCGAAGTGGGCCTGGCCGGCGAGGTGCGCCCCGCACCGCGCGGGCAGGAGCGCCTGAAGGAAGCCGCCAAGCTGGGCTTCAGCGTGGCCGTGGTGCCCAAGGCCAATGCGCCGAAAAAGCCCATCGAGGGGCTCACCCTCCACGCGGTGGAGCGGGTGGAGGAAGCGATGAACGTGGTGCGAGGGCTGTAGACAGGTTCTACGCAATGCCCACAGCCTCCGATCGATGAGGCCGTACGACAATCACCCCCCATGAATCTGCGCAATATCCTCGTGCCCCTGGGGCTGGTGGCCCTGGTGGTCTTTGGTTTCAACGCCTACGGCTGGCCCGGCGTGGCTGCCGTGGTGGGCGGCATGGTCATGTGGGGGCTGCTGCATTTCACGCGGCTCATGAACGTGATGAAGAAGGCCGCGAACCGGCCCATGGGCTATGTGGGCAGCGCCGTCATGCTCAACGCGCGGCTGCAACAAGGCGTCAGTCTCATGCACGTGGTGGCCATGACCCAGTCGCTGGGCGAGCAGCTGTCCGAGCCGAACGCCGACCCCGAGGTGTACCGCTGGAAGGACGGCACGGAGTCTTCGGTGACCTGCGAATTCCGCCAGGGCAAGCTCGTCAAGTGGGAGCTGGTGCGGCCCGCGCCTGCGGCCGACGGGGCGCCCCCCGCCGATTCGCCCCCCGCAGGCCCGTAAAATCGCGGGTTTTGCGACCCACAGCAAACAAAGGACCCCCATGAGCCCCGTAGTTCCCTCGATGGCCGACCGTGACGGCAAGATCTGGATGGATGGCCAGATGGTGGACTGGCGCGACGCCAAGATCCACGTGTTGACCCACACCCTGCACTACGGCTGCGGCGCGTTCGAAGGCGTGCGCGCCTACAAGACCGCCGACGGCACCGCCATCTTCCGGCTGGAGGAGCACACCGACCGCCTCTTCAACAGCGCCAAGATCCTGCGCATGAAGATCCCGTTCACCAAGGAAGAGGTGAACGAGGCCCAGAAGGCCGTGGTGCGCGAAAACAAGCTCGAATCCGGCTACCTGCGCCCACTGACCTGGATCGGCTCGCAAAAGCTGGGCGTGTCGCCCAAGGGCAACCAGATCCACCTGATGGTGGCGGCCTGGGCCTGGGGCGCCTACCTGGGCGAAGAAGGCATGAAGCGCGGCATCCGCGTCAAGACCAGCAGCTACACGCGCCACCACGTCAACATCACCATGACGCAGGCCAAGGCGGTCAGCAACTACACCAACTCCATCCTGGCCAACATGGAAGCGCTGGACGACGGCTACGACGAGGCCCTGCTGCTCGACAGCTCGGGTTTTGTGAGCGAAGGCGCGGGCGAGAACATCTTCGTGATCAAGAACGGCGTGATCTACACGCCCGACCTGTCGGCCGGTGCGCTGAACGGCATCACGCGCAACACGGTGTTCCACATCGCCAAGGACCTGGGCCTCGACATCGTGCAAAAGCGCATCACCCGCGACGAGGTCTACATCGCCGACGAGGCCTTCTTCACTGGCACGGCCGCTGAAGTCACGCCCATCCGCGAGCTGGACCGCATCGAACTCGGCAGCGGCAGCCGCGGCCCGATCACCGAAAAGATCCAGAGCGCCTTCTTCGACATCGTGAATGGCCGCAATCCAAAGTACGCCCACTGGCTCAGCAAGGTCTGAAGAACATGTCCCAAGCATCCGTTGAACTCCTGGCCAAGGATCTGAACGCCCAGGGCGGCGTCTTTTGCCCCAGCCCCAAGGCCGACATGAAGCTGTGGAACACCCACCCCAAGGTGTACCTGGACGTGGCCCGCACGGGCGAGGCCAAGTGCCCGTATTGCGGCACGGTGTACCGCCTCAAGGCAGGCGAGCACGTCCACGCCGGCCACTGATCGGTTGCCGGCTTGATGCCCGTTGCCACCGGCGGCGCAGCGGCGCCGCCCACGTTGACCGTCGCGGTGCTGACCCACAACGAGGCGCACCGCATCGAAGCCTGCCTGAAGAGCGCCGCCTTTGCCGACCAGCTGCTGGTGGTGGACAGCGGCAGCACCGACGACACCGTGGCCATCGCCCAGCGCCTGGGCGCGGAAGTCCACAGCCACCCCGACTGGCAGGGCTTTGCCGTGCAGCGCAACCGGCTGCTGGCCCATGCGCGGGGCGACTACATCTTCTTTCTCGACGCCGACGAGGTCATGACCCCCGCCTTTGCGCAGGAGCTGCAGGCCATCGTGCGCTCGGGCGAGCGCGCGGTGTGGACCATCCGCTGGCGCATGGTGGCCTATGGGCACGAGCTGAAATACTTCCGCGCGCAGTCGCAGATCGAGCGGCTGTTCGTGCGCAGCATGGTGGCGCAGTACACCGGCGTGGTGCACGAGCAGGCCGAGCTGCACCCCGAGCCCGGCGGCGCGCCCGTGCCGCGCCGGCTGATGCGCGCGCGGCTGCTGCACTACTCGCGCACCACGGTGCGCGGCAGCCTCGAAAAACTCACGCAGTATGTGATGCTGGGCGCGGCCAAGCGGGCCGAAACCGGCAAAAAGGGCGGCGTGCTGCGCGGCCTGGCCTCGGGCACGTCGATGTTCGTGCGGCTGTACGTCTTTCGCCTGGGCTTTCTGTGCGGCGGCGCCGGGTTTCTGTACTGCTTCTTCGTGGCGCTGGAGGGGTTCTTTCGCTACGCCGCACTGCACTATGACCGGGACGGCCTGACCGGCCGGGTGGTGCGCTGATGGGGTTGCAGCGGCAGCCGGAAAACGCGCAACCCCTGCCCGAGGGCGCGCGCATGAAAGCGTTCCGCCGGTGTGCCAGCATCGGCGCGTTCCTGGTGCCGGGCCTCGCGCTGTGGCTGCCCTCGGGGTATTCGTATGGCGCGGTGCTGCTGCTGCTGGCGGCCCTGGCCAGCGCGCCGGTGTGGGCGCGCCAGAGTGCGCCGCGCGTGGCCTGGTGGCTCACGGCGGCCTTTGCCTGCATGGCCGCGCTGTGGATGCTGGACATCGGCCCCACCTGGGGCTGGGGCAGCATGGACCGGCCGCTCAAATACCTGCTGGCGCTGCCCTGCATCTTCTATCTCATGGTGTTCGAGCCGCGCGCGTCGTGGCTGTGGATGGGCATCGCCGTGGGTGCCGTGGGCAGCGGGCTGGTGGGCCTGTACCAGGTGGAGCTGCTGGGCCTGCCGCGCGCCAACGGCCATACCAACGCCATCCAGTACGGCAACCTGAGCATGCTGCTGGCCGTGATGAGCGGGCTGCTGCTGGTGGTGCAGTGGCGGCGCTGGGTGGCGTGGCAGCGGCTGCTGCTGGCCGCTGCGGTGGCGCTGGGCGTCACGGGCTCGCTGCTGTCGCAGTCGCGCGGCGGCTGGCTGGCGCTGGTGCTGCTGGTGCCCGTGTGCGCCTGGCTGCTGGTGCACACCACGGGGCAGCGGCGCGTGTACTGGGGGCTGTGCGGCCTGGCGGTGGCGGCGGCCTTCATGTCGCAGCTGCCGGCCGTGGAGCAGCGGGTGGACGAGGCGCGCCAGGAGGTGCAGGGTTACAAGGACCATGGCGAGGGCCGCAACTCGGTGGGCCACCGCCTGGCGCACTGGCGCCTGGCCTGGGACATGGGCTGGGACCGGCCCCTGGCCGGCTGGGGCCGCGAAGGCTACGAGGCCGAGAAGAAGCGCCGCGTGGCCGCCGGCCAGGCGCATCCCATCGTGCTCGAGTTCAGCCATGCGCACAACGAGGTGCTGGACCTGTTCGTCAAGCGCGGCCTGCCCGGCGTGCTGCTGCTGCTGGGGTTCTACGGCATCCCGCTGGTGATGTTCTGGCCCCGGGCGGAGCGCATCCGCGACAGCGCGGGCCGCATGGACCGTGAATCGCTGTCGCTGTGCCTGGTCGGGGTGATGCTGCCCCTGTCGTACATGGGCTTCGGGCTCACGCAGGTCTTCCTGGCCCACAACAGCGGCAACATGTTCTACCTGTTCATGTGCCCGCTGGTGCTGGCGGCGCTGCACCAGCGCCGCGCGCGCCTCGGGTGTCCCCGTCCGGTTTAGATGAAGCACCCCCTGAGTCGCTTTGCGCCTTCCCCCTCTCTCGCCTTGCGCTGCAAGTCGGAACGGGGAACGCAGCCCTCGCTGCGGGCGGTGCTGAGCGCCACAGACTCCTGAGAGAGATATTCCCCATGCACATCCTGCTGGTCAACAACTCCCCCATCCCCGTCTACGGCTATGGCGGCACCGAGCGTGTGATCTGGGACCTGGGCAAGACGCTGGTGCAGCTGGGCCACCGCGTGAGCTACCTGGTGCCCGAGGGCTCCACCTGCGACTTCGGCCAGGTGCTGCCCATCCGGCCGGATGAGCCCTGGGACGGCCAGATCCCGGCCGGTGTGGACGTCACCCACTTCCAGTTCAACCCGCGCACCGAGCTCGCCAAGCCCTACCTGGTGACGGAGCACGGCAACGCGCGCAAGCCCAAGCCGCTGCCGCGCAACACGGTGTTCCTGTCGCGCGACCACGCGGCGCGCTATGGCTCCACCGAGTTTGTCTACAACGGCCTGGACTGGAGCAGCTACGGCCCGGTGGACTTCCAGGCGCCGCGCCCGCGCTACCACTTCCTGGGCAAGGCCGCCTGGGGCGTGAAGAACGTGCGCGGCGCCATCAAGGTGGCCAAGATGGCGGGTGTGGAGCTCGATGTGCTGGGCGGCGACCGCATCAACTTCAAGCGCGGGTTCCGCTGGACCTTGTCGCGCAAGATCCACTTCCACGGCATGGTGGGCGGCACGGTCAAGACCGGCCTGCTCAACGCCTCGCGCGGGCTGATCTTCCCGGTGCGCTGGCACGAGCCCTTTGGCCTGGCCATCATCGAAAGCCTGTATTTCGGCTGCCCGGTGTTTGCCACGCCTTATGGCGCGCTGCCCGAGCTGGTGCCGCTGCACTGCGGCACCCTGTCGGCCGAGGCCGGCGTGCTGGCCGAGGCCGTGCGCGGCAACCGGTTTGACGCCCGCGCCTGCCACGACCACGTGGTGCAGCACTTCGGCGCCGAGCGCATGGCGCGCAACTACCTGCGCATGTACGAGCGCGTGCTGGCGGGCGAGCAGATCAACGCCCAGGCGCCCGTCATCCAGGGCCCGGCGCGCGAGCTGCCCTGGCGGCAGTGAGGCATGCCTCCGGTCCGTTCGGGCTGAGCCTGTCGAAGCCAGGCGCCTGCGCGCCATTCCCCGGCCCGGCGCCGCTGAAAATTTGAATAAAAATAGCCCTCAGCGCTTATCCATCAAGCGCTGACAGCTATCAAATTTATAGTGTCTATGCCGATTCGGCCTGCGCCCGCAGCGCGGCCATGGCGGCGCGCCACTCCGCCGCCAGCGTGGCCACCAAGTCTGCCGCTGGCATGGGGCGCACGCCCGCCACGCCCTGGCCGGCCCACAGCGAGAGGTGGTCTGCGCGCCCCGCTTCGGCCGATGCGCGGCGCAGCGCGCCGGTGAGAGCGTTCTGCACCGGGTAGGGCGGCACGCTGCGCTCGTCGGCCTTCAGCGCCTCCATCATGCGGTTGACGATGCCGCGCGCGGGCCGGCCCGAGAAGACGCGCGTGGTGCGTGTGTCGGTGGGCCCGGCCTGGGTCAGCGCGGCGCGGTAGGCCGGGCCGATGGCCGATTCCGGGCAGGTCAGAAAGGCCGTGCCCATCTGCACCGCCTGCGCGCCCAGGGCCTGCGCCCCCGCCATGCCGCGCCCGTCCATGATGCCGCCGGCCGCGATGATGGGCGTGGACGGCAGCGCGTCCACGCACTGGCGCACCAGCGTCAGCGTGCCCAGCATGCTGGCCTCGAAGTCGTCCACCGACGGCCCGGCGGGCGGCGGCGCGGCATCGTCGCCGGGCGACAGAAAGGTGCCCCGGTGGCCCCCCGCTTCCATGCCGGACGCGCAGACCGCGTCCGCCCCCACGGCCACCCAGGCGCGGGCCTCGGCCACGGTGGTCGCGGTGCCGATGACACAGCTGCCCACCGCCTGCAGGCGCGCCACCTGCGCCGCCGTGAGGATGCCGAAGGTGAAGCTGGCCACGGCCGGGCGCGCGGCCACCAGGGCCTCGAACTGCGCGGCGAAGTCTTCGCACCACTGCGCCGGCCGCTGCGGCACCAGGCCGAATTCGGCATAGAACGGCGCCAGGCGCTGCAGCGCGGCCTGCACCGTGGCCTCGTCGGGCACGGGCGTGGCCTGCACGAACAGGTTCATGCCGAAAGGCCGGTCGGTGCGGCGGCGCACGTCGGCGGCGGCTTCGGCCATGGCGGCGGGCGAGCGCATGCCGCAGCCCAGCATGCCCAGCCCCCCGGCGGCCGACACGGCGGCGGCCAGCGCCGGGGTGTCGGAGCCCGTCATGGGCCCCTGGATGAGGGGCAGCACAAGGCCCAGGCGGGTGGTGAGCGGGGTGGGGGACGATGGCATGGGCGACTCCGGGCGGCAGGCAGTGAAAAAAAAAGAAGGAAACCAATCAGGCGATGGAAGCTGAGGCAGGCGCGTGTCCGGCCCCGGCGCGGCGCGTGTCCAGCAAGGTGGCCAGCAGCGCATCCAGCGCGGGCGACTGGTAGCCGCGCCGGCGCACCAGCACCGTGTCGCACTGCGCCAGCGGCACCCACTGCAAGGCCGGGGGCTCGCGCATCAGGTCGACCACGGCCTGCGGCACCACGCCCGCGCAGCGCCCGGCGGCCACACAGGCCAGGATGGCGTGGTACGAGGCCAGCTCCAGCACGCGCGGCGGGTTGCCGCTTTGTTGCTGCAGATAGGCTTCGCCCAGGCGGCGATAGGTGCAGCCGGTGCCGAACGCGGCCAGCGTATCCAGCTGCAGGTCCGCCGGCGTGCGCACGGGCGGGTGGTTGGCGGGCAGGGCCAGCAGCAGGGTTTCGGCAAACACCGGGGTGGTGTCCACCGGCGCTTCGGCGGTGTCGATGCCCGGCGGCGGCCAGGCCACCAGCGCGCAGTCGGTCTGGTGGGCCAGCACCTGCTCCACGAGCTGGCGCGACGGCGCGGTGGACAGCTCCAGCACCAGCGCCGGCCACTGTGCATGCAGCCGCGCCAGCGGCTGGGGCAGGCGCGCGGCGGCCGTGCTTTCCATGGCGCCCAGGCGCAGCCGCCCGCCGGGCACGCCGGGGTGCACCGACTGGCGCGCCTCCTCCGCCAGCGCCAGAAGCCGCTCGGCATAGCCGCGCAGCGACTCACCCGCCGGCGTCAGCACCATGCGCCGGCCCTCGCGCAAGAACAGCGTGGCGCCCAGCTGCTCCTCCAGCTGCTGCACCCGCGTGGTCACGTTCGACTGCACGCGGCCCAGCTGCTCGGCGGCGCGGGTCACGCTGCCTTCGCGCGCCACGGCGTAGAAGATCTCCAGGGCGGCCAGGTCCATGATGGTTCTCTTTATGAGATGATTTGTTTTAAATAGATCTCAAAACAGAATCATATGCCGGAAACCCCCACCCCGGAAGCCCAGGCCCTGGCGCCGCTGCCCGAGCGCCCCCTGGCCGTGGCACTGGCTGGCATGGCCGCGCTGGCGGTGGCCATGGGCATCGGCCGGTTTGCCTTCACCCCTCTGTTGCCCATGATGCTGCACGACGGCGTGGTCACCCTGGCGGGCGGCAGCTGGCTGGCCACGGCCAACTACCTGGGGTATCTGATCGGCGCGCTGGCCTGCATGGCCCTGCCCTGGGTGGCGCCACGGGCGCGGCAGCGCTGGCATGCGGCGCGGCTGGCACGCTGGGGCCTGGGCGCCACCGTGCTGCTCACCCTGGGCATGGCGCTGCCGCTGCCCGGCGCCTGGCCCACCCTGCGGTTTGCGGCGGGGGTGGCCAGCGCGCTGGTGTTTCTCAACATATCGGTGTGGTGCATGCTGCGGCTGGTGGCGCTGGGGCAGGCGGCCCTGGGCGGGCTGATCTTCTGCGGGCCGGGGCTGGGCATCGTGCTCACGGGCCTGTCGGCCAGCGCCATGGTGGCGCTGGGCTGGCCTGCGGCGGCGGGCTGGGCGGTGTTCGGGCTGCTCAGCGTGGGCCTGTGCGCGGGCATCTGGCCCGTGCTGCAGGGGCTGGCGCTGCCCGCGCCGCCCGGCGCGGTGCATGCAGCGGGCCCGGCAGACGCGGGCCACGGCCCGTTGGCGCGCACGGGGCTCACCCTGGCCTATGGCCTGGCGGGGCTGGGGTACATCGTCACGGCCACGTTTTTGCCGGTGATTGCGCGGGCTGCGCTGCCCGCCGGCTCGCCCTGGCCCGACCTGTTCTGGCCGCTGTTTGGCGCGGGCGTGGCGCTGGGCGCGCTGCTGTCCACCCGCACCCCGGCCGCCTGGGACCGGCGCTGGCTGCTGGTGGGCGCCTATGCGGCGCAGGCCGGGGCCATCGTGCTGAGCCTGGTGTGGCCGGGGCCGCTCGGCTTTGCGCTGGGCAGCCTGCTGCTGGGCTTGCCGTTCACGGCCATCACCTTCTATGCCTTGCAAGAGGCGCGGCGCGTGTGGCCTGCGGCGGGCGACAGCTTTCCGGGCCTGCTCACCGCCGCCTACGGCATCGGCCAGATCGCGGGCCCGCCCATGGTGGCGTGGATGCTGCACCGTGCGGCCACGCAGGGGCAGGGGTTTGTGCATGGCCTGGCCGTGGCCGCCGGGGCGCTCGTGCTGGGGGCAGGGCTGTATGCGGCCATGGCGTGGCGCTGGCCGCTGGCGCAGCGCCCGTCAGCGGGGCGCTGACGGGCCGGACGCTTGCGCTGCGGCCAGGGGCAGGGTCAGCACGAAACAGGCCCCGCTCTCGCCATCGGGCCGGTCCTGGCAATGCACGGTGCCCTGGTGGCGCCCGGCAATGGAGCGCACCAGCGCCAGGCCCAGGCCCACGCCACCCGCGCGCTCGCTGGCGCCGGGCAGGCGGTAGAAGGGCTCGAAGATGCGCTCGCGCTGGCCGGGCGGCACGCCCGGGCCCCGGTCGCAGACCTGGACCTCGGCGCGCCCATGGCGGCGGTGCACCACCACGGTGATCTCGCCGGTGCTGTAGCGGCGCGCGTTCTCCAGCAGGTTGCGCAACGCCCGGCGCAGCAGCTTGGCCACGCCGTGCACCTCCAGCGAATCGGGGCTGGCGCCCACGTCCAGGTCGGCGTCCACGCGGGCGCATTCCTCCGCCGCCAGGCCCACCAGGTCCACCCGCTCCACCGTGCCCACATCGGCCTCGCGCGCGTCCAGCCGGCTGGCCAGCAGGATCTCGTCCACCAGCTGGTCCAGTTCGGCGATGTTGCGCTCGATCTCGGCACGGAAGGCGGGCGAGGGCTGCTGGCCGCCCATCAGCTCCAGGCCCATGCGGATGCGGGTGAGCGGCGAGCGCAGCTCGTGCGAGGCGTTGGCCAGCAACGACTTGTGCGACTGCACGAGGTTTTCCACACGCTCGGCGGCGGCGTTGAACTGGCGGGCCAGGTCGGCCACCTCGTCCAGCCCCTGTTCGGGCACGCGCACCGACAGGTCGCCCTCGCCGAACTTCTGCACGCTGCGCTGCAGGGTTTCGAGCCGCAGCGTCAGGCGCCGGATGATGGGGTACACGCCCAGCGCCACCGCCACGCCCACGATGCCCAAGAGCCACAGAAAGCCGAAGGGTGGGCGCGTCCAGAACGCGGCGCTGCCCTGGTGGGCCCCCCCTGGGCGGCCGCCGCGCTCGCCGCGTTCACCGCGTTCACCCCGCTCGGCCCGGGGCGGCCGCGGCGCGAGCTGCAACACAAAGGTCTGGCCGCTCGGGGTTTCAATGCGAAATTCCGAGCCCTCGCCCGGCTCGCTAGGCTGGCGCGTGCCCAGGCCCTGCACCAGCACGTTGCCGGACGGGTCGCGCAGCACCATCTCGCGCGAGGGCGGCACAAAGGGCTGCGCGCTTTGCGCCTTCTGCTCTTCCGCAAACCGCCAGGCCCAGCCCACCGCCAGCGTCAGCACCGCCATGCCGCCCACCACGGCCAGCCAGATGCGCAGGTACAGACGGCGGGAGAAAGGATTGGTCAGGGACATGGCAGCTACATCGCCCCGGGCGGGTCGCCCTCCCGCAGCGCACAGCGCTGCGAGAGAAGGGGGAGGCGGCGCAGCCGCGCAGGGAGATGCACGCGATCAGTCCTGCTGCTTCGCGAACACATAGCCCACGCCCCGCACCGTGAGGATGCGGCGGGGGTTCTTGGGGTCGGCCTCGATGGCCGCGCGGATGCGGCCCATGTGCACGTCGATGCTGCGGTCAAACGCCTCCAGCTCGCGGCCGCGCACGGCCTCCATGATCTGGTCGCGCGTGAGCACGCGGCCCGCGCGCTCGGCCAGGGCCACCAGCAGGTCGAACTGGTAGGAGGTGAGGTCGGCCGGCTGCCCGCCCACGGTGACGGTGCGCGCGTCGCGGTCGATCTCCAGCGAGCCGAAGCGCAGCGCCTGCGTGGCAGCGGCGGCGCTGGCGCCGTCGGTGCGGCGGCGCAGGATGGCGCGGATGCGTGCGAGCAGCTCACGCGGCTCGAACGGCTTGGGCAAATAGTCGTCGGCGCCCAGCTCCAGGCCGAT
This sequence comes from Paracidovorax sp. MALMAid1276, assembly GCF_049198005.1. Classification (NCBI taxonomy): domain Bacteria; kingdom Pseudomonadati; phylum Pseudomonadota; class Betaproteobacteria; order Burkholderiales; family Comamonadaceae; genus Paracidovorax; species Paracidovorax sp. MALMAid1276. The sequence goes on from NZ_JBMIRS010000205.1 coordinate 21,622, forward strand.
GATGCGGTCCATGGGGTCACCCTTGGCCGTGAGCATCAACACCGGCACCTGCGCGGCCGCACCCTGCAGCGACCGGATGCGGCGGCACACCTCCAGGCCGTCCATGTCGGGCAACATCAGGTCCAGGATCACCAGATCGGGCAGCGACGTGGCCGCGCCCTCGCCCTGCAGCTCTGCCAGCCCGCTCTTGCCGTCCGCCCTGTGGGTGACCTGCAGGCCCGACTGGGCCAGGTACTCGCCCACCATCTGCGCGAGGCGGGCATCGTCTTCAATCATCAGCAGTTGGGAGGAGCTCATGGGCGGCAGTGTAGTGAGAACCTGTTCTGGGGTGCGGGGGCTGGCAAGGAGCCCCGGGGCCCGTGGCCGACGCGCGGCGCGGGGCTGCAAGCCGGGCAGGCCATGCTCGCGTGCGGGCGTCTCCCCGCGTTGAAGGCTTCGTAAAGATGCGGTAAACCGATGCACCGCCCGCGGTGTAGAGTGCTGCAAAATTTATAGCTGTAAATCGTTGCGCATCAAGCGCTGGGCGGTGTTTTTACTCTGGATGCCAGCCACACCAGGGCCAGCACGGGCACGCCCAGCAGGGCCGTGGCGGTGAAAAACTGCGCATAGCCGTACGCGTCCACATACCCGCCCGAGAAACCCGCCACAAACTTCGGCAGCATCAGCATCATCGAGCTGAACAGCGCGTACTGCGTGGCCGAATAGCTCACGTTGGTGAGGCTCGACAGGTAGGCGATGAACGCGGCCGATGCGATGCCGCTGGCCAGGTTGTCGGCCGACACCACGGCGATCAGCGCGGTCACGTCGTGCCCATGGCCGGCCAGCCAGGCAAACAGCAGGTTGCTGGCGGCGCTCAGGATGGCCCCCAGCATCAGGATGCGCATCACGCCAAAACGCATCGACAGCACGCCGCCCACAAACGCGCCCACCAGCGTCATGACCACGCCGTAGACCTTGGTCACGGCGGCCACCTCGTCCTTGGTGAAGCCCATGTCCACATAGAACGGGTTGGCCATGATGCCCATCACCACATCGCTGATGCGGTAGACGGCGATGAGCGCGAGGATGAGCGCTGCGTGCCAGCCGTAGCGGCGCAGGAAGTCGGCAAACGGCGCCACCAGTGCGCCCTGGATCCATTCGGCCGCGTTCTTGGCCGGCGGCAGCTGCACCGGCGCGGGTTCGCGCGAGAACAGCACGGTGACGATGCCCACGGCCATCGACGCCGCCATCACCAGATAGGCCATCTGCCAGGCGCCGTTCTGGTACGCGGCCGCACCTTGCGCCAGTGCCGCGCCCAGGGCCGGGGACACCTCGGCGCGCGCCGCAATCCACAGCACGCCGGCGCCGGCCCAGATCATCGCAAGCCGGTAGCCGGTCTGGTACGACGCGGCCAGCGCCGCCTGGTGGTCGGCATCGGCCGATTCGATGCGGAAGGCGTCCAGCGCGATGTCCTGCGTGGCCGAGCCGAAGGCCACGGCCAGCGCGCACCACACGATCGGGCCCAGCGCCTCGCGCGGGTCGGCAAAGGCCATGCCCGCAAGGCCCGCCACGATCACCAGCTGCGCCAGCAGCAGCCAGCTGCGCCGCCGCCCCAGTGCCCGCGTCAGCCCCGGGATGGGCATGCGGTCCACCAGCGGCGCCCACACCCACTTGAAGCCATAGGCCAGCCCCACCCAGCTGAGATACCCGATGGTGCTGCGGTCGATGCCCGCCTCGCGCAGCCGGAACGAGAGCGTGCCCAGCACCAGCAGCAGCGGCAGGCCCGCCGCAAAGCCGAGGGTGAGCATGCGCAGGCTGGCGGGCTCCAGGTAGACGCGCAGGGTCTGCAGCCAGGGGGTGCGTGCGGGCTTGCCGGGCGCGGCCGGCGGTGGGGCGGAGGGATCGGCGCTGGGGACGGAAGTGGTGGAGGTGTCTGACATGGACGAGAAGCGGGTTTGTCTATCATCGCTGGCACCCTGGTGCTAAGAACGTGTTTACGATCTCCCAGGGGTCGCGCAGCGGCCTGGTCGGGATGGGATGCCAGGCGCGGTGCGCAGTG
>NZ_JBMIRS010000219.1:0-32574 GCF_049198005.1 Paracidovorax sp. MALMAid1276
GGGGAAGGCGCGAAGCGACTCAGGGGGTTAGTACTGTTTGTACGGCAGGAACTTGCCCGACAGCACCACGTTGACCCGGTCGCCGTTGGGGTTGGCTTCGCGCTGGATGTCCATGCTGAAGTCGATGGCGCTCATGATGCCGTCGCCGAACTCTTCGTGGATCAGCTCCTTGATGGTCGTGCCGTACACGCTCACCACTTCATACCAGCGGTAGATCAGCGGGTCGGTGGGCACCGGCGTGGGCAGCGAGCCCTTGTAGGGCACGACCTGCAGCCACTTCTGCTCTTCGGCGGTGAGGCCGAAGATCTTGCCCACGGCCTTGGCCTGCTCGGGCGTGGCCGTCATCTGGCCCAGGCACAGGGCCGTGGTCCATTCCTTGGACTGGCCGACCTTCTTGGCGATGGCGTCCCACTTCAGGCCCTTGGCGACCTTGGTGCTGATGATTTTTTCGGTGACTTCGAGGCGGTTCATGGGGATGGCTCCTAGGTTGGATGGTTTGTGACAGGGAACAGAAACAGCAGGGTGCAGCCCGCCCGGCCGCCCGCACGGGGCGACCCAGTCAGGCGGCGGGAACAGCAAAATCAGTGGGCTTTGGCGCGCGTGACCAGGAAGTCCACGATGTGGTTGCGCAGCGGGTAATACCCTTCCAGGTGGTGCAGCGAGGCCCGGTTGCGGTCGCGCGGCAGCGGGTTGCTGACCACCTCGGCAATGCCGCCAGCGCGGTAGCCGGCGCTGGTCTCGTTGCCGTTGCTCATCAGCAGGATGCGGTCGGCCAGCAGGATGGCTTCGTCCACATCGTGGGTGATCATGAACACCGTCTGCTGCGTCTGGCGCACGATGCTCATCAGCTCGTCCTGGATGGTGCCGCGGGTGAGCGCATCGAGCGCGCCGAAGGGCTCGTCCAGCAACAGCATCTTGGGCTGGATGGAGAACGCCCGGGCAATGCCCACGCGTTGCTTCATCCCGCCCGAGAGCTGCGAGGGCTTCTTGTCCAGCGCCGGGGTCAGGCCCACCAGGGCGACGAACTTCTCCACATGGGCCTGCACCTGGGCGCCGCTCCAGCCGGGCCAGCGCGACTTGACGGCGAAGGCGATGTTCTGCCGCACGGTAAGCCAGGGCATCAGCGCATGGCTCTGGAACACCACGCCGCGCTCCAGGCTGGGGCCGACGATCTCGCGGCCGTCCATGAACACATGGCCCGATGTGGCGGTATCCAGCCCGGCCAGCACGTTCAGGATGGTGGTCTTGCCGCAGCCCGAGTGTCCGATGATGCAGACGAACTCGCCCTTGTCCAGGGTGAAGGAGACATCGGCGAACACCGGCTTGGCCGGCACATAGGCCTTGCTGAGCCTTTCGATCTGGAGGAAGCCGTTCACGGGGGAGGCCTTTCGGGCGGTGGATTCGGTCGGGGAAGCGATCGGATGGACCGCCGGGCGCTGGGTCACGTCACTCCACATAGGTCACCGCCTTTTGCAGTTGGCCGAACGCCAGGTCCAGCAGCATGCCCACCACGCCGATCACCAGGATGGCGAAGATCACGTTGGTCAGCGACAGGTTGTTCCATTCGTTCCAGACGAAGTAACCGATGCCCGTGCCGCCCACCAGCATCTCGGCGGCCACGATCACCAGCCAGGCGATGCCCATGCTGATGCGCATGCCGGTAAGGATGGTGGGTGCTGCGGCCGGCAGGATCACTTGAAAGGCCTTGCGCAGCGGGCTGACTTCGAGCGTGCTGGCCACATTGAGCCATTCGCGCTTGACCGACGCCACGCCGAAGGCCGTGTTGACCAGCATGGGCCAGACCGAGCAGATGAAGATCACGAAGATGCCCGAGATGGACGAGTCCTTGATCGTGTAGAGCGCGAGCGGCATCCACGCCAGCGGGCTGATGGGCTTGAGCACCTGGATGAAGGGGTCGAACGCGCGGCGCAGCAGCGGCGACATGCCGATGACGAAACCCAGCGGAATCGCCACCAGGCAGGCCAGGCCAAAGCCCAGCCCCACCCGCGCGAGCGAATAGGCCAGCTGCAAGGCCACGCCCTTGTCGTTGGGCCCGTTGTCATAGAACGGGTTGGACAAGTGGCTCCACACGGTGCTGCCCATCGCGGCCAGCGTGGGGAAGCCGCCGCTCTTGGCAGCGCCCGGGTCCTTGCCGGTCATCTTGGCGTATTCGATCTGCTCTGGCGTCATGCCGGCCAGCGGGTCGGCCGCGCCGGACTGCGCCGTGGCGGCATACCAGATGCCCAGCAGCGCCAGCAGGATCAGCACCGACAGCACGCCGGCGCGCACATTGAGGTTGCGCGTCGTGCCCATGTCAGCCTGCCTTGCGGATCGGGAAGCTGGCTGCGTATTCGGCCGCCTTGGCGGGGTCGAAGTCGCGGCCCATGATCTTGAACTTGGGATAGGCGCCCTCGGGCACCTTCTGGTCCAGCGCCTTCATGTGCTTCTTCGCGTCGGTGATCAGGAACACCTGCTCGGCGATCTGCTTGTAGTTGATATCGCCCTTGACATAGCCCCAGCGCTGCATCTGCGTGAGCATCCACACCGCCATGCTCTGCCAGGGCATGGGGTCGAAGTCGGCCCGGTCGGGCACCGTCTGGATCTTGCCCAGGCCGTCGGCAAAGCGGCCCGTGAGCACCTGGTTGAGCACGGTCTCCGGCTGGTTCAGGTACTGCGTGGGGGCGATCACCTTGGCGATCAGCTCGCGGTTCTCGGGCTTGCGGGCCATCGCGGCCGAGGTGAGCACCGCGCGGTACAGCGCCGCGAAGGTGTTCGGGTTCTGCTGGATGAACTCGGCACTGGTGCCGAAGGCGCAGCAGGGGTGGCCGTCCCACAGCTCCTTGGTCAGGATGTGCAGGAAGCCGATTTCCTCGAACACGGCGCGCTGGTTGAACGGGTCGGGGCCCAGATAGCCGTCGATGTTGCCCGCGCGCAGGTTGGCCACCATCTCGGGCGGCGGCACCACGCGGATCTGGATGTCGGTGTCGGGGTTCAGCCCATGCTCGGCCACGTAGTAGCGCAGCAGGAAGTTGTGCATGCTGAACTCGAAGGGCACGGCGAACTTGAAGCCCTTCCACTGCTTGGGGTCGCGCTTGTCCTTGTGCTTGTTGGCCAGCGTGATCGCCTGGCCGTTGGTGTTCTGGATGGTGGCCACCCGCATCGGCATGGCGTTGGAGCCCACGCCCATCGAGATGGCCAGCGGCATCGGCGACAGGAAGTGCGTCGCGTCGTACTCCTTGTTCATCATCTTGTCGCGGATCAGCGCCCAGCCGGCCGTCTTGGTCACTTCGACATTCAGGCCCTGCTTGCTGTAGAAGCCCAGCGGGTGCGCCATGATGAGCGGCGTGGCGCAGGTGATCGGGATGAAGCCGATCTTCAGGTCCTTTTTCTCCAGCGCACCCTGCTTTTCCTGGGCCATGGCCTGCAGGCTGCCCACCGGCAGCACGCTGGCGATGGCAGCCATCGCGGTGTTCTTGCCCACGGCGCGCAGAAAGCGGCGGCGCACCGCATCGTGCGGGAACAGCGCCTTGACCAGCGTGGCCTCGATGAATTCGTGGCTGTAGGCCTCGAACTCGCTGCTCTCGCTGCGCTGGCGCAGGGTAGCGGCGGCGGCATCGGCCGACGCCTCGGCATGGTGATCGGCCACGGTGTGGTCGCGGCCGCAGCTGCATTTCATCATCAGCGGGCGGTCGGCATCGTAGGGCGAAAAGAATTCAGACATGGCACACCTCGAAGAAGTTGGTGCCAGCCGCCACGCAAGGCATGGGCCAGTTGGTGCCGCAGCGGGGCCGGTGCCGTCAATTCGCGGGTGTGGGGTCTACAGCGTGTAGGGCCAGCACTACAAAAACGGCGTGGTGGCTGCAGGCGGATCACGCCGCAGGGGTGCCCCGGGCCAGCAGGGCCAGCTCTACATCGTTGCGGGCGCCGGTTTTCTCCAGGATGCGCGCGCGGTATGTGCTCACCGTGTTGGGCGCGAGCTGGAGCTGCGCACCAATTTCGCTCACGCTGTGCCCCGCCGTGAGCAGGCGGAACACCTGGTGCTCGCGGTGCGACAGGGCATCGATGCCCGCGCGCGGATGGCCGGGGGAGGCGCGCACCACGCCAGTGCGCTGCACCGCTCCAGCAAGCGCCAGCGCCGTGGCCTCGGTCAGGTAACGCCCGCCCTGGGCCACCTTGCGCACGGCGGCCACCATGTCGTCGGGGTCGGCGCTCTTGTGCAGGTAGCCGGCCGCGCCCATCTGGATGCAGCGCACGGCGTACTGCCGCTCCGGGTAGGTGCTGAGCATCAGCACCGGCAGCGCGGGCCAGTCCCTGCGCAGCGCCTGCAGCACCTCCAGGCCATCCATGCCGGGCATGGCGATGTCGAGCAGCACCAGGTCCAGGCCTCCATCGCCCGCGCAGCCCTGCAGCGCTGCCACATGGGCCAACACTTCGCTGCCCTGCGTGGCTTCCGCCACCACGGCGATCTCGGGCAAGCCGTTGGCCGGGTCGCCCAGCACCTGCTTGAGCCCCTCGCGCACGATGCGATGGTCATCCCCGATCAACACACGAACCACAGAATTCATGACAGCTCCAGCGGAATCCACAGTTGCAGGCACGACCCCTGGCCCGGCGCGCTCGCAATGCTCAGGCGCCCCCCGAGCTGCCGCGCGCGCTCGCGCATGCCCATCACGCCATAGGCCGTGGGCGCCTCCAGCGCCTGGCGGGTGGCGCCCACGCCGTTGTCCTGCACGCGCAGCTGCAGCACCTCGTCCTGCACGTCGATGGCGATGTCGATGGCGCTGGCCTGCGCGTGGCGGCCCACGTTGCTGAGCATCTCCTGGAAGATGCGAAACACCGCCATGGCCGCGGGTTCGGGCAGCTGCAGGGTGGCCGGCACGTCCATCTGCCACGACAGCGTGAGCTCGGCCGACTGCACGAACTCCTGCGCCTGCCACTCCAGGGCGGCCCACAGGCCCTGGTGGTCCAGGATGCTGGGGCGCAGGTCGGTGATGATGCGGCCCACGTTGTCCACCGCAGTCTCGATGAGACGGCTCATGTTCTGGCACTTGCAGCGCATCTGCGTGCGCATGCCGTCGGCGTCCTCGGGGGAGCGGGCGCCCTGCTCGCCCAGCCGCTTGTGCAGCCAGTTCACGTCCATCTTCAGCGCCACGAGCAGGCTGCCCAGCTCGTCGTGCACTTCACGGGCGATGCGGGTGCGTTCCTCCTCGCGCACCTGCTCCGAATAGGCCGACAGCTCGCGCAGCTGCGCCAGCGCCTGCGACAGCTCCTGGGTGCGCGCGGCCACACGGCGCTCCAGCTGGTCGTTGGCACGGGCCAGGTCGTCGTGGGCCCGCTGCAGCTCGTCGGCGGCGCGCTTGCGGCTGGTGATGTCGACGAACGCGATGACCGCACCCTGCACCTGATCGCCTTCCACGATGGGGTGGCTGGAATACTCGACCGCAAACGCCGATCCGTCGCGGCGCCAGAACACCTCGGTGTCCACGCGGCAGGCCAACCCCTGGCGAAAGGCGTTGAAGATGGGGCAGGCGCTGTCGGGGTAGGGGCTGCCGTCGGCATGGCTGTGGTGGGTGAGCGCATGCATGTTGCGGCCCATCACCTCATGGGCCGAAAAGCCCAGCATCTGCGCGCCCGCGCGGTTGATGAACACGCAGTTGCCCGCCAGGTCGATGCCGAACACGCCCTCGCCGGTGGACTCCAGCAACAGGTCGAGGCGGTTCTGCCACAGCGCGCTGGCGCCCGCAGGAAGATGAAGCACGTGGGCTGGCATGGCGTGCCAGCAAGCAATGGCCGTGCCCGGGGCGGGACTGTGCGCCGCGCGCACGACACCGCACAATAGCCGCATGCAAGCCACTCCGCCCGCCCCGCTGCCGCCTTCCGCCGTCCTGCGCCCCCCTTCCGTCTGGCGCCGTCCCAGCCTGTCGCTGCGCTGCTGGCCCGTGTTCCTGCGCAACCTGCTGGTGTGGCGCAAGCTGGCCATTCCCAGCCTGGTGGGCAACATCGCCGAGCCGCTGATGTGGCTGGTGGCCTTTGGCTACGGCATGGGCGCTCTGGTGGGCCAGGTGCAGGTGGGCGGCCAGGCCGTGCCCTACATCCTGTTCCTGGCCAGTGGCTCGATCTGCATGAGCGCCATGAACGCGGCGAGCTTCGAGGCGCTGTACTCGGCCTTTTCCCGCATGCATGTGCAAAAGACCTGGGACGGCATCATGAACGCGCCGGTGAGCCTGGACGACGTGGTGCTGGCCGAGATGCTGTGGGCGGCGTTCAAGGCCCTGTTCACCGTCACCGCCATCCTGGGGGTGATGCTGGCGCTTGGCATCAGCCACAGCCCCAAGCTGCTGGTGGCCTGGCCGGTGCTGCTGTTCGTGGGCATCATGTTTTCCAGCATCGCGCTCATCTTCAACGCGCTGGCCAAGGGCTACGACTTCTTCACCTACTACTTCACGCTGGTGCTCACGCCGATGATGTTCCTCTCGGGCGTGTTCTTTCCACGCGAGCAGTTGCCGGGCGTGGTGCGCGCCATCTCCGACTGGCTGCCGCTGACCAACGCGGTCGAGCTGGTGCGCCCGCTGTTCATGGACCGCTGGCCTGAGCACGCCCTGCGCCATGGGGGCGTGCTGGTGCTGACCACCGTGGCCGCCTACTGGGTGGCGCTGTCGCTCACGCGCAAGCGGTTCAAGGCATGACCGGCTTGCTGGACCCCGAGCGCATCGCCCTGGTGGCCAAGGGCGTGTCGGCCATCGTCGCCTCTCGCGACGCGGCCCTGCGCCCCAGCGTCATGCGTGCCGTGGCCAGCCGCATCAGCGCCGATGGCCGCGAGGTGACCGTGTACCTGCGGCGCAGCCAGTCCGCGCAGCTGCTGAGCGACATCGCCCAGACCGGCGAGATCGCAGTGGTGTTCAGCGTGCCATCCACCCACCAGACCCTGCAGGTCAAGGCCCGGCAGGCCACGCAGCGGCCCGCCAGGGACGATGACCTGCCGGTGCTGGAGGCCTACCTGCACTCGATGGTGGACGAAGTGGGCCGCGTCGGGTACGGCCCGAAGTACGTGATCGCGATGCTGGATGCTCCGCTGGCGGACGTGGTGGCCGTGAGCTTCATGCCCACCAGCGCGTATGACCAGACGCCCGGGCCCCGCGCGGGCGCCCCCTTGCCGTCCCCGCCCCCCTCACCCACCTCCTCTTCGCCATGAACGAAGCCGTCTCGCTGCACGCGATCCGCTCATGCCTGGAGGGCGCGATACCCGCCGTCATGGCCACCTGCGCGCCCGACGGCACACCCAACGTGGCGTACATCTCGCAGGTGGTCTACGTGGATGCGATGCACGTCGCGCTGTCGTTCCAGTTCTTCAACAAGACCCGCCAGAACATCTTGAGCAACCCGCGCGCCTCGGTGCTGGTGCTGGACCCGGTCACCGTCCGCTTCTACCGGCTCTACCTGCGGTATGAACGCACGGAGAACACCGGGCCGGTGTTCGAGGGCATGCGCGCGCAGCTGGCCGGCATTGCGTCGCACGCCGGCATGGCGGAGGTGTTCGAGCTCAAGGGGGCGGACATCTACGCCGTCGAACATATCGAGGCAGTCGCAGGCGACGGCCTGCCCGCGCCTGCGCCCCGCACGGGCCTGCTGCACTCCACGCGGGCCTGCAGCGATCACATGGCCCGCTGCACCAGCCTGGAGGACCTGCTGCAGGGCACGCTCGACGGTCTGCAGCGCCACTTTGGCATCGCGCATGCCATGGTGCTGCTGCTCGACGCGGGCACCGAACAGCTCTACACAGTGGCCAGTTGCGGCTATGCCACCTCGGGCGTGGGTTCGGAGATCCGGCTGGGCCAGGGCGTGATCGGCATGGCCGCGCGCGAGCGCACGCCGGTGCGCATCAGCCACATGACGCACGCGGCGCTGTACAGCCACGCCATCCGCGAGAGCCTGGATGCGCTCGGCGATTCCGATGCGCCGTCACTGCGCGGCATGGACATCCCCTACCCGGGCCTCGCGGAACCCCACAGCCAGGTGGCGGTGCCGCTGCTGTCCGCCGGGCGGATGCTGGGCGTGCTGTTCGCCGAAAGCCCGGAGGATTTGCGCTTTGGTTTTGAGGATGAAGACCTGCTGGTGGCGCTGGCCGGGCAGCTGGCGGCCGCCATTGGCCTGCTGCAGTCAGCGCCCGATGCGCCAGAGCCGCCGCCCGCGGCGCCTGCGGCCGCGCCGGTGAGCGGCGCCGCGCTGCGGGTGCGCCATTTCAGGGCCAACGACAGCGTGTTCATCGACGACGAATACCTGATCAAGGGCGTTGCCGGGGCGATCCTCTGGAAGCTGCTGCGCGACCACCAGCAAACGGGCCGCGTGGAGTTCACCAACCGCGAAATGCGCCTGGACCCCGCGCTGCGCCTGCCCGACGTGGCCGACAACCTGGAGGCCCGCCTGCTGCTGCTGAAGCGCCGCCTGCAGGAGAACAGCCCGCACATCCGCGTCGAGAAGACCGGGCGCGGGCGGTTCCGGCTGTGCGTGCTGCGCCCCGTGGTACTGGAAGACGCCTGAACCATTCTCGTCAGTGCGCCAGGCCCGGCACGGCAGGAAGACCCAGGCTGCGCATGAGCTTGCTCCATTCCGGCTGGGTAAGGTGCGGCTGCACGTGCGCCAGCACCGCTGCAAGCACCGGAGCGGGTGCGTTTGCCTGCATGTCAGCCAGCATCGCCGTGCGCTCGGCGGGCGACATGTAGGGCACCATCCAGCGCGCCACCACCAACATTTCCGGCGCGGGAATGGAGGCGACCAGCGCGTCGTGCACCCCGGCCAATTCGGCGTCGGTGTAGCACTGCCAGAGCACGCGGTTGTGCGCCGTTTCTTCCTCGTGCATGTGCTCGAAGTTGTGGGCGATGAAGAGGGCTAGTTGGCGGTACAGCGCCTGGGAGGCCGCCGTGCGTGTGGGCCGCGCGCAGGCCATCAGGTGGTTCACCCCGTCGGCCAATGCGGTGATGGCCTGCTCATGCTGCTGGTGTTCGCCGGCGATGTCGCCGCTGGAGCCGGGCTGGCGCGCTTCCATGGCCGCATGCACGAACTGGTTCTCGTGGTGCAGGTGGGCGCGGCACACGTCCAGCAACTGCATCACGCGGTCGCAGCCCAGCGCAAACTCCAGGTCGTCGTCCACATCCATGCGGCCCAGGCCCAGCAGCGTGTCGGCCATGAAGGCGCGCAGCGCCTTGTGGATGCTGGCGTACATGTCCATGCGGGGGGCGGCGGGCTCTGCGTGCGCCAGTGCGGCAATTTCGCGGGAATCGATCTTCATGTGCTTCTTTCATGGCCTCTCGGGGCCTCTCGGCGCCCTGCTTTGGGTGCGCCGGGCCGGGTGCACCATGCACCCGCTTCCATGCCAAGAAGTCTAGAAATTCACCACGTTGTTGCTTGTTAAAAACTCCTTAAACAGACCCTTTGAAAATCTTAAAAACCGCGTTCCGGACGCCAAACGTGAAATCGTTCACGCCGCGGCACGCAGCAGGTCCACGGCCTTTTCCGCAATCATCACGGTGGGTGCATTGGTATTGCCGCTCACGATGCGCGGCATGATGGACGCGTCCACCACGCGCAGGCCCGCAAGGCCGCGCACGCGCAGTTCGGGGTCCACCACGTCCGTCGCGCCCGGGCCCATGCGGCAGGTGCCCACGGGGTGGTAGATGGTGTCGGCGAACTGGCGGATGAACTGCTCGATCTCGGCGTCGGTGCGCGCACCGGCCGAGGCCGGCAGCTCCCGGGCGCCGAACTTCGCCAGCGCAGGCTGCGCCAGGATCGCGCGGGTCTGCTTGAAGCCGCGCACCATGCGCGCCATGTCATCCGGGTCGGCCAGAAAGTTCGGGTCCACCAGCGGCAAGGCCATGGGGTCCGCGCTGGCCAGCGTTACCGCGCCCCGGCTCTTGGGCTGCAACAGGCACACGTGCGCGGAGTAGCCGTGTCCGAACACGGTCTTGCGCCCATGGTCCACGAGTTTGCCGATCACGAAGTGCAGCTGCAGGTCGGGCGCGGGCTCGGAGGGGTCGCTCTTGATGAAGCCGCCGGCCTCGGCAAAGTTGGTGGTGAGCATGCCGGTGCGGTGCTTGCGCCACTCAAACACCCCGCGCAAGGTGCGCGCCATGCCGGTCAGCGAGAGGCCGAACAGGTCCTTGAGCCCGGGTGCGTCCAGCACCTGCACCACGTCGGGATGGTCGTGCAGGTTGGCACCCACGCCCGGCAGGTCGTGGACTACGGGGATGCCATGCTGCTGCAGATGCGCCGCCGGCCCCACGCCGGACAGCATGAGCAGCTGCGGCGACAGCAGCGCGCCCGCGCTCAGCAGCACCTCGCGCCCCGCGCGCACCTGCGCGGTCACGCCACCCCGCCGATATTCCACGCCCACAGCCCGCGTGCCTTCGAACAGGATGCGTGTGGCATGGGCCCCGGTGATGACCTGCAGGTTGGGCCGCGCGAGGTGCGGCGTCAGGTAGGCCTTGGCCGTGCTGTGGCGCTCACCGTTCTTGTGGGTGACCTGGTACAGCCCCACGCCTTCCTGCGTGGCACCGTTGAAGTCGGTGTTGTGGGGATACCCGGCCTGCACGCCGGCTTCGGTGAAGTGGTGGCTGAAGCGGTTGGGCGAGCGCAGGTCCGCCACGTTGAAGGGCCCGCCCTGCGCGTGCCAGGCGTCGGCTCCCCGCTCGTTGTGCTCGGCCTTGAGGAAGTACGGCTTCACGTCGTCCCAGCCCCAGCCGGGGTTGCCCTGTGCGGCCCAGTGGTCGTAGTCGCCATGCTGGCCCCGGATGTAGACCATGGCGTTGATGGAGCTGGACCCGCCCAGCACCTTGCCGCGGGGCTGGTAGCCGCGCCGCTGGTTCAGCGCGGCCTGCGGCGTGGTGTTGAAACCCCAGCCATTGAGCTCGAGCTTGGCCATCACGGCCAGCCCCGCCGGGCAGTGGATCAGCGTGCTGCTGTCGCGCGGGCCCGCTTCGAGCAGGCAGACCCGCACTGCGGGGTCTTCGCTCAGCCGGCCGGCCAGCACGCAGCCGGCAGAGCCGCCGCCGATGATGATGTAGTCGAACATGCCGTGGTGCCTCCTGCGCCCCCTGTGCGCGGGGGCTGCGGCACGATAACCGAACGGTCGTGCGATTCGCTTTACCATCCTGCCCCATCGTTCCACTTTGAAGAGGGCTCTCTATATGACGATTCAGACCGTAGGCATCATCGGCGCAGGCACCATGGGCAACGGCATTGCGCAGGCCTGCGCGGTGTCGGGCATTGACGTGGTGATGGTCGACATCTCGGATGCTGCAGTGCAAAAGGGCCTGGCCACCGTGGCCGGCAGCCTGGACCGCCTGATCAAGAAGGAAAAGATCACCGAGGCCGACAAGGCCGCCGCGCTGGCGCGCATCAAGACCTCAACCAGCTACGACGACCTCAAGGCCGCGCAATTGGTGATCGAGGCCGCCACCGAGAACTACGAGCTCAAGCTCAAGATCCTCAAGCAGGTGGACGCACTGGTGGCGCCCGAGGTGATCATTGCCTCCAACACGTCCTCCATCTCCATCACCAAGCTGGCCGCCGCCACCAGCCGCGCCGACCGCTTCATCGGCATGCACTTCTTCAACCCCGTGCCCATGATGGCGCTGGTGGAGATCATCCGCGGCCTGCAGACCAGCGACGCCACGCACGACGCCGTGAAGGCCCTGGCCGAGGCGCTGGGCAAGAGCCCCATCACCGTGAAGAACGCGCCCGGCTTCGTGGTCAACCGCATCCTGGTGCCCATGATCAACGAGGCCTTCTTCGTGCTGGCCGAGGGCCTGGCCACGCCCGAAGACATCGACGCCGGCATGAAGCTCGGCTGCAACCAGCCCATCGGCCCGCTGGCGTTGGCCGACATGATCGGCCTGGACGTGTGCCTGGCCGTGATGGATGTGTACCTCACCGAGTTTGGCGACAGCAAGTACCGCCCCTGCCCGCTACTCAAGGAAATGGTGGCCGCCGGCCGCCTGGGCCGCAAGACCGGCCAGGGCGTCTACACCTACTGACGGCGCCCGGTGCGCTGTCCCTCCCGGGACGGCGCGCCGTTTCCATTGCGTTTTCAATGGCGGGCAAGGAGGCCCCGCCATGCCCACCATCACCCCCACCACACCCCCGCCCGAAGGCTGTATCGACACCCAGGTCGTCGGCCATGTGCTGCTCATCGGCATCAACCGGCCCGCCAAGCGCAACGGCTGGACGCCACCCATGTTCCGCCAGCTGGCCGAGGCCTATACCCGGCTGGACGACGACCCAGACCTGCGCGTCGGCGTGCTGCACGCCTTTGGCGACCACTTCACGGCGGGCCTGGACCTGCCAGCCGTCAGCGCCTACATGCAGCGCGGCGAAAAAGCCATCCCCGAAGGCCTGGTGGAGCCGCACGACTACGGCCTGCCCGGCTACCGGCGCCGCACCAAGCCCATGGTGGCGGCCGTCAAGGGCATCTGTTTCACGGTGGGCATCGAGCTCATGCTGGGTGCCGACATCGTGGTGGCGGCCGACGACTGCCGCTTTTCGCAGATGGAGGTGCAGCGCGGCATCATGGCCACGGGCGGCGCCACGCTGCGCATGGCCGAGCGGGCGGGCACGGGCAATGCGCTGCTGCACCTGCTCACGGCCGACGAGTTCGGCAGCGCCGAGGCCTACCGCCTGAACTTTGTGCAGAAGGTGGTTCCGGCCCCGCAGGTGCTGGAGGAGGCGCTGCTGATCGCCCAGCGCATTGCCGCCCAGGCCCCGCGGGCCGTGGTGGCCACGCGGCTCAACGTGCTCAAGGCCATCGAGCAGGGGCAGGCAGCGGCCGTGGCCGAGTTCATCCCCGTGCAGCAGCAACTGGCCAACAGCGAGGACGCGGCCGAGGGCGTGCGCGCGTTTGTGGAGCGGCGGCCCGCGCAGTTCAGCGGGCGGTAGGCGGGCGCGCAGACAGCGCGCAGGTGTCCCCCGTCGCATCCCCCATGGCCGCGTCCGCAGCCCCAGCGAGCGAGTCGCACAAAAAGTTGAAGCAAAAACAGCCTTCAGCGCTTATCCATCAATCGCTAGTAGCTATCAAATAGATAGCGATTGCCACGGGCGCGCGTTCTATCACCTGTCGCGCCCCGCCGCACCGGGCCGGAACGCAACCACACCGCTACAAGGTTTTACAAAATTCAATTGCACGCAATTTAATTGCGGCACACAATGCGCCCATGTCTCGCCCCGGCACTCCGTTCCCCCCCAGCCCCGCATTCCTGCAGCTGGACAACCAGGTCTGCTTTGCGCTGTATTCCGCGTCGCTGGCGATGACCAAGCTCTACAAGCCGCTGCTCGAAGGCATTGGCCTGACCTACCCGCAATACCTCGTGATGCTGGTGCTGTGGGAGCAGGACGGGGTCACGGTGTCCGAACTGGGCGAGCGCCTGTTTCTGGATTCCGGCACGCTCACGCCGCTGCTCAAACGCCTGGAATCGCAGGGCCACATTGCCCGGCTGCGCGATGTGCAGGACGAGCGCCGCGTGCGCATCACCCTCACCGCCGAGGGCCGCGCGCTGCGCACGCAGGCCGAGGCCATTCCGCCGTGCGTGCTGCAAAGCAGCCAGTGCTCGGTGGCCGAGCTGACCACCCTGACCGCAGAACTCAAGCAGCTGCGCGACCGGCTCAGCGAGCGACGCTGACAGCCCGCAGAAACAAGCAACGCCCCCCACAAGAACCGATTCCCTCCACCGCCCACCATGGGCACCAACCGCAAGGAAGACACCATGACCACACTCGAAAAAGTCCTGTACACCGCCAAGTCGCACGTGACCGGTGGCCGCGATGGCGCCGCCAAGACCGATGACGGCCGCCTGGACGTCAAGCTGTCCTCGCCCGGCACCTCCGGCACCGGCACCAACCCCGAGCAGCTGTTCGCCTCCGGCTACGCCGCCTGCTTCATCGGCGCGATGAAGGCCGTGGGCGGCAAGATCGGCATCCCCGTGCCGCAGGACGTGTCCATCGACGCCGAAGTGGACCTGGGCCCCATCCCGAACGCCTACGGCATCGCCGCCCGCCTGGCCATCAGCCTGCCCGGCCTGGACAAGGCCACGGCCCAGAAGCTGGTGGACGCCGCCCACCAGGTCTGCCCCTACTCCAACGCCACGCGCGGCAACATCGACGTGACCATCACGGTGGTGTAAGCCCCTCTCCCGCGCTGTCACGCAGGCGGCCCGCAGGTGTTGAGCCTGCGGGCCGTTTCGTTTAGCTTTGCGGCATGAGCACCACCCTCCAGGTGCGCCAGACCGACCTGGCCACCACCCGCCTGCAGACCACCGAAGACACCGCACTGGCCGACGGCCAGGTGCGCGTGCGTGTCGAGTCGTTCGCCCTCACGGCCAACAACATCACCTATGCCGCGCTGGGCGAGATGCTGCAGTACTGGCAGTTCTACCCCACGGGCGAGGCGGGCTGGGGCACCGTGCCCGTGTGGGGATTCGGCACGGTGACCGAGTCCCGGCACCCGGACGTGGCCGTGGGCGAGCGCCTGTACGGCTACTGGCCCATGGCGGACCAGGCGGTGCTCACGCCCCAGCGCGCCAATGCCGCAGGCTTCAGCGACGGCGCACCGCACCGCGCGGGCCTGCATGCCGTCTACAACCACTACCTGCGCACCCGCACCGACGGGCTGTACCGCGCGGACAACGAAGACGTACAGGCGCTGCTGCGGCCGCTGTTCATCACCTCGTGGCTCATCGACGACTTTCTGGCGGACCAGCAGTTCTTTGGCGCCCAGCGCATGCTGCTGTCCAGCGCGTCGAGCAAGACCGCCTACGGCACCGCCTTCCAGCTGGCGCAGCGGGGCGGCATCGAGGTCGTCGGCCTCACGTCGCCCGGCAATGTGGCGTTTTGCGAGAGCCTGGGCTGCTACCACCGCGTTGTCACCTACGACGCGCTGGAAGCGCAGCTCGACGGCGCCACGCCCAGTGTCTACATCGACTTTGCGGGCAGCGTGGGCCTGCGCCGGCGCATCCACACCCACTGCACGGGCCTGGCCTACAGCTGCTCCGTGGGCGCCAGCCATGTGGGCGATCTGGGCGGCGCGGGCCAGCTGCCCGGCCCGCGGCCGGTGATGTTCTTTGCACCCGCCCAGGTCAAGAAGCGCCATGCCGACTGGGGGGCCGAGGGCCTGAACCAGCGCCTCGTAGCGGCGTGGAACCAGTTCAGCACGGCGGCCTCGGCCGGGCCGCAGCCCTGGCTGGTGGTGCAGCGCCACCAGGGCCCGGCCGCCACCCAGGCCCTGTTTGCCACCGTGCTGGCCGGCAGCGGCGACCCGCGCGCCGGGCACATCGCCACCCTGCTGCCGGGCTGAGGACGGGGAGAAAGGCCGGCCGGTGAGCGGCAGGCGGGCGGCGACAATCGGGCATGACCGCATCGCACCCAGGCCATCCGCCCGCCGACCCGCACCCCTACGCCCGCCTCACCCCCGATCAGGTGCTCGACGCCCTGGCCAGCGTGGGCCTGTATGGCGACGGCCGCCTCATGGCCCTGTCGTCGTACGAAAACCGGGTGTACCAAGCCACGCTCGAAGACGGCCAGCGCGTGGTGGCCAAGTTCTACCGCCCAGGCCGCTGGACCACCGAACAGATTCTGGAAGAGCACGCGTTTGCAGCGGAGCTGGCGGCCGCCGAGGTGCCCGCCGTGGGCCCGCTGGCGCTGAACGGCGCCACCTTGCACCAGCACGAGGGGTTTGCCTTCTCGGTCAGCCCCTGGCGCGGCGGGCGGCGGCCCGAGCTGGACGACTTCGAGGTGCTCGAATGGACCGGCCGCTTCCTGGCCCGCATCCACACCGTGGGCGCCGCACGGCCGTTTGCGCACCGCCCGCCGCTCGATCTGGCGAGCCTGGGCACGGCCTCGCGCGACTGGCTGCTGGAAAGCGACATCCTGCCGCTCGACGTGGCCGCGGCCTGGAAGACCCAGTGCGACGCCGCTCTTGAATTGATAGCTACCAACACTTATCAGGAAAGCGCTGAAGGTCATTTTGTCTTGAAGGATGCGGCCTCCATCCGCCTGCACGGCGACTGCCACCCCGGCAACATCCTCTGGACCCCGCTGGATGAATGGGGCCGCGGCGGTCCGCACTTCGTGGACCTGGACGACGCGCGCATGGGCCCGGCGGTGCAGGACCTGTGGATGCTGCTGTCCGGCGACCGGCGCCAGCGCACGCACCAGCTCGGCGCCCTGCTCGACGGCTACGAGCAGTTCCGCAGTTTTGATCGGCGCGAACTGGCGCTCATCGAGCCCCTGCGCACGCTGCGGCTCATCCACTACAGCGCGTGGCTCGCGCGCCGCTGGCAGGACCCGATCTTTCCGGCCAACTTTCCGTGGTTCGGCACCAGCGACTACTGGCGCGGGCAGGTGGACATGCTGGTGGAGCAGATCGAGGCCATGCAGGAGGCGCCGCTGGCCGCGTGACGGCGCCGCCAATGCGCATGGGAACGATTACGCACGGGCGGCCGCCTGCGCCCGCACCGATGCGCCCGTGCAGATGATGGCCAACCCCCTGCACGGGACTCCGAATGTCAGGCAAGATGCAGGCCTTTGCATCCCGGCCCCCTGCCGTGTGCTGCCGCCCGGCGGCTGCACCGCACACCCGGCCTTGACCACCATGCGCATCGCAGTTCTTGACGACGACCCCATCCTCCTGGACCTGATCAAAGGTGCGCTCGAGCACCATGGGCATGTCTGCCACACCTACCAGGATGGGGCCAGCCTGCTCAAGGACGTGCGCAGCGAAACCTTCGACCTGCTCATCGTGGACTGGCAGCTGCCCGACATGGAGGGCCCCGAAGTCGTGCACGCGGTGCGGCAGCTCCACGGCCTGCAGCCCCCCATTCTTTTCATCACCCGCCGCCAGGACGAAGGCGACGTGATCGAGGCCCTGTCGCGCGGCGCCGACGACTTCATGACCAAGCCCCTGCGCATGGGCGAGCTGGTGGCGCGCATCACGGCCCTGCTGCGCCGCGCCTACCCCGAGGCCATGGGCGCACACCTGGTGTTCGGGCCATACTGCTTTGATGCCGAGCAGCGCGCGCTGTCCGTGAACGGCCAGGCGGTGGAACTGAAGAACCGCGAATACGAGCTGGCCCTGTTCATGTTCCGCAACCCCGGCCGGCTGCTTTCGCGCGCGCACCTGCGTGAGGTCGTCTGGGGCGACAACACCGACGGCCCTTCGCGGTCGCTCGACACCCACGTCTCGCGCCTGCGCAACAAGCTCGAACTCACGCCCGCCAACGGCTACACCATCACCGCCATCTACGGCATGGGCTACCGGCTGGATCCGGTCAGCGCCGACAGCAGCGCCAGCGCGGACGGCGGCGACTGACGCGCACGGCGTCGCGCCCTACTGCGCCATAGGCTTCGCGCCCAGCGACTCGCGCCAGCCGCGCACCAGCACGTCGTTCACGAACCGGCGGTCCAGCCACAGCCACAGCACGATGGGCACCAGCGTGGGCAGCACCAGCGCCCCGACCTGGTAGCCATAGACGATCGCCTCCATCTGCCACTGCGCGATGCGCAGCAGCCGCAGGTCGAGCTGCGCGGCCAGCAACATCTGCATCAGCGAATACATGGTGAGGCTGAGCGCCTGGAACGGCAGCAGCAGCAGGTAGCCCGCCGCCGCGCGCGCCAGCCGCCCCTTGCCGCGCGCCGCCAGCAGCAGCGCCAGGAAGATCGGCAGGCCGTAGGCATAGCGCGCGGGGCTGGCTTCGATGGTGATCTCGCCGCGCTGCCCGCCGGCCTGCGCCACCGGCACCGCGATGGCCGTGTCGACCTCCATGGCGCCCGGCCTCAGGTGCACTTCGCGCACCCACATGGGGGCGCCCTGCTCCAGGGCTGCACTCGCCAGCACCCCCACGGGGTACGACGTCCAGGCCGACACCTGCGACCAGGCGAACGTGAGGGCCACGATCCACCCGAAGGCGGACAGCACAAAGAGGGTGAGCGCGGAAGGGCGACGCAGGCGCATGCTGTGGGGCTTGTGGGGCTCTTTTGGGGCTCTGTGGGCGCCGCTCAGACCGAGGGCGACGGGCGCCCAGGGGGCGAGAGGTCCAGCGATGAACTCACCAGCGGGCCGGCGGGGGCAGCACGCGGGGCCACGGTCTGCACCGGGGGGGGCGGGGGCGGCTCGTCAGGCGGCGGCGGGGGGTCGGTGCGGGCCTGCGCCTTGCTGCCCGCGCGCACCCACAGCAGCCAGACGATCAGCACGTCCAGCATGATGAGCGCCTGCCACAGGTATTCGTGCGCAAAGTTGAACACGGCGGTGTTCCACTGGCCCAGGTAGAACAGGCTGATCACGCGCACCACGTTGAGCGCCTGCACGGCCACAAACCCCAGGGCCAGCCCGACCAGCTTGTGCCGCCAGGTCGAGGGGAAGGCGATCACCGCTGCAAACAGCACGATGCAGGCCTCGATGCCGTTGCAGCCGGGCTCGATGGACACGCCAAACCCGGTCACGGTGTTCCACAGCACCTTGCCCGCAGCGGCTGCGGTGGCGTCGAACAAGGTCACCAGCCCCACGCACATGCGCGCCAGCAGCGCCGTCCACGGCAGCACCACATGCTGCTGCACAACGCCCAGCATGTTGATGCCGAAGAGCGAGAGCTGCAGAAACACGAACAACAGGAAGAACCGCAGCATGGGGGCAATCAGGGGTAGGTCTACCGGCAACCGGAACACGGGCGAAGCGCGCATTATCGGCAACCCGGGCCGGTCCGGCCAGAAACAACAGGCCCCGCCGGGTTCTTGCGCGTGCACCGGCGCGGGGCCATCTGCACCTAAACTGCCGCCCATGCCTGTGAGGAACCGACACCTGCCGTGCCCTGCCCGCCCCGGCAGACCCGGGCCTTCGCGCCACACCGACAGACCCGGCGCGGCTGCGCTGCGGGCCGGATCCTGCGTGACGCCCGCAGCCCTTTGTGGCATGGTGCGGCCCCAGGGTCGGCGCCGACATGCAGGCACCTGTCCGGCACCATGATCTACGAGCGCCTTTTTCTCCACCGTCCCCTGGCCACCAAAATCGCGCTGCTGGTGGCGCTGATGGGTCTGATCTCGGTGGCCGTGGTGGCCAGCGCGCTGCTGAGCATGCGGGCGATCGACCACAACTACCGTGCGCTCATCGAATCGGGAATGCGCCTCGGGCCGCACCTGGGCAACGCGGCCCTGGTGCTGAACGATGCGGATCGGATCGTGCACGGCGCGTTGTACGAGCACGAGCCGGGCAGCCGCCACACGGCGGCGCAGCAACTGCGCGCCACGCGATCCGCATGGGCGGCCGAGCTGGACGGCATTGCGCGCCTGCTGGCCGGCCAGCCCGCCCTGCTGCCGGAGGCGACCAGCGCCGCGCAGGCCGCTGCCGGGCTGTCTGCCAAGGCCGACGCCTTGTTCGAAGACGCACTGCTGGCCGCCGAGGCCGCCGCGCTGGAGCGGGACAGCCTGGCGCGGCGCATCGCCCGCGACCGGTTCGGGCCCGCGCTGCAGGGGCTGCTCGATGATCTGGCGGCGCTGCGCCAGCAGTCGATGGCCCACTTCGACAGGTCGGCGCAGGCCCTGAACCGCAGCACCGACCGCATGCTGTGGGCCACGACCGTGGCCGTGGTCCTGGGACTCGCACTGGTGCTCGCGCTGTCGGCCCACATGGCGCTCACGCAGATCTCGCACCCCGTGGCGCAACTGACGCGCGCGATGGAGCGGCTGACCGCGCGCGACTACGGCAACGACATCCCCGGCACCGGCCGCAGCGACGAACTCGGCACCATGGCGCGCGCGCTGGAGGTGTTCCGGAACAGCATGCAGCAGGCCGACCGCCTGGCGCGGGAGGTGGCCGAGAGCGCCGAGGCCCGCAGCCTCTCCGAACAGCTGGTGGACCTCACGAGCGCGATCCCGGGCGCGGTGTTCCAGCTGGCGCTGCGCTCGGACGGGGACTGCCGCTTCCTGTTTGTGGGCGACAAGGCGGCCGACCTGCCGGGCGTGCCCCCGCTGGCCCTGCGGCGCGCCAGCAGCGGCGCGCACGGCCCCATCGACCAGGCCTACGGGCTCGGCACCGTGGAGACCGAGACCCAACCCGACGCGCCCAAGGACGTGCGCGCACTGTTTGCCGCGAGCTTTCAGACGCTGCAGCCCGTCGATTTCGACGTGCTGGTGACCACGCCGCAGGGCCCCCGCTGGCTGCGCACGCTGGCCACGGCGCGCCCGCTCTCGGCCGACGAAGTGCTGTTCAGCGGCGTGTGGCTGGAGGTGACCGACCGCAAGCGCGAGGCGCAGGCCCTGCGCGACGCCAAGAACACCGCCGAACAGGCCGCCAACGACCGGGCGCACTTCCTGGCCGTGATGAGCCACGAGATCCGCACGCCGCTGAACGCCATCCTGGGGCTGGCCCAGCTGGCGCTGAAGGAGCCCCTGAGCCTGCCGCAGCACGACAGGGTTCAGCAGGTGCTGCGTGCCAGCAAGCACTTGCTGGGCATCGTGAACGACATCCTGGACTTTTCCAAGATGGACGGCGGGCACCTGCGACTGGAAACGCGCCCGTTCGCGCTGCACCCGCTGCTGGCCGACGTGACGGACCTGCTGGCGCCCAAGGCGCTTCGCAAGGGCCTGGGCCTGCGCGTGGACATCGACGACCAGCTGCCCGACCACCTGATGGGCGACCCGCAGCGCCTGGCGCAGATCCTGATCAACTACGTGCAGAACGCCATCACCTTCACCGAGCGGGGCGAGGTGGCGATCGTGCTGCGCCTGCATGCGGACGAACCGGAGGATGCCGAGGACGCCGCAGACGCCGCAGACGCCGCAGACGCTGAAGACGCCGGGAAGGACGGCGCAGCCCCGCAGAGCGACGCTGCCAGCGACGCGCTGGTGCTGTACGGAGAAGTCTCGGACACGGGCCAGGGGCTCAGCGACTCGCAGATGGGGCGGCTGTTCCAGCCGTTCCACCAGCCGGACACCGCCACCACGCGGCGTTTCGGCGGCACCGGGCTCGGGCTCGTGATCTCCCGCCAGTTGGCGGAACTGATGGGCGGCACCGCCGGTGTGCGCAGCACGCCGGGCGAGGGCAGCACCTTCTGGTTCACGGCGCGGGTGCAGCGCGCGCCCGAGCCGCTGCCCGCCCCGCCCGCGGCAGACAGCCCCCCGCCGCAGGAGCCCACAGCCCCGCCGCCCCCGGCCGCCCTGGCCCCGGCTCCGGCTCCGGCGGACCCCGCGGCGCCCGACGCCGCGGCCGACACCGGCCCCCGCCGCGTGCTGGTGGTGGACGACAACCCGATCAACCTGCAGGTGGCATGCGGCCTGCTGAAACACGGCGGCGTCGCCGTGGACACGGCCGAGGACGGGCAGGAGGCCATGGAACGCCTGGCCGCTGCCCCGCCCGGCACCTACAGCGCCGTGCTCATGGACATCCAGATGCCCGTGATGGACGGCCTGAGCGCCACACGCGCCCTGCGCGCGCAGGAGGCGTGGCAGCGCCTGCCCATCGTCGCCATGACGGCCAACGCCACCCATGCCGACATCGAGGCCGCTTTTGCGGCCGGCATGAACGCCTACCTGGCCAAGCCCCTGCTGGAAGACCACCTGTGGCGCGCGCTGGCGCCCTGGGTGCAGCCCCGCCGCGCGGCCGCACCGGCCCCAGGCGCAGACACCAGCCCGCAAGAGGGACCACCGCGCCGCGTTCCTTTCGACGCCCGCGTGCTGGAGGAGCTGCTCACGCTGTTCGACCCTCCGAGCCTGCGCACCCTGGTGGAGCACTTCATCCGCAACTGCGAGCGCCGCATCGCGCTCATCCAGGCAGCAGAGGAAACGCAGGACTGGGCCACCATAGGCCGCGAAGCGCACGCCCTGGGCGGCTCGGTGGGCAGCTTCGGCCTGCTGCAGCTCAACGACGTGTCGCAAGACCTGGAAGATGCCGCGCGCGTGCACGACCGCGAGGCCATGGCCCGGGAGGTGCAGGCGCTGGAGTCCGCCGCGCGCGAGGGGCTGATGCAGCTGCGCGCGATGAAGACCCTGCTGGGCGGCCCGCCCGGCACCGCAGCACCGCTGCGCGCCTGAGCGCGGCCGGTGCTACGCCGGCAGCTCCAGCCGCTGCATCCCTTCCAGCCATTTCAGCCGCCTGGGACGTTTTTGCCCGCTTGAGCCCGACCTGCGACGTGGGCTATGCTGCCGGTTCTTTTTTGTTCGCACTGCTCCGCTGCGAGTCCATCTGCCCATGAAGGATCTGCTCCGAAACCTCCTGTCCATCCGCCAGCAGCGCAAGCCTGCGCCCGTGGGGCCGCGCCCGCAGGTGGGGGCCACCATCCAGCGTGGCGACGTCAAGATGGCGGTCACCGAGCCCGTGTCCCGTGAACTGTGGGACTGGCTGGTGCTCTCCGGCTGGCGCAACCTGCCCGTCAAGCACGACCGGCGCAAGGCGCGCCTGGCCCCCGAAGGCGCGCTGCGGACGCTGCTGGACACCGACCCGCAGGAGCGCAACCGCGCCCATTCGCGCATCCTGGAGCAGGCCCGGCGCGAAGACTGAGCCCTGAACCGCCGCCCCCACAGCCCTGGCCCGGCGATACGGGCGCCCATCAAAAAAACCCCGGCCTGCCGCAGCAGCCGGGGTTTTCAATTTTGATAGCACTCAACGCTTGATGGATAAGCGCTGAGCGGCAATTTGACCCAAAGTCTGCGCGCCCTTGCGCGCCCTCACGCGCCCTCGGGTGGACTTGGGTGCCTGTGCCTCAGGCCAGCAAGGCGTTGACCCGTTTCACATAGGCGGCCGGGTCTTCGGGCAGGCCGCCTTCGGCCAGCAGGGCCTGGTCGAACAGGATGTGGGCCAGGTCGTGAAAGTGCACGCTGCCGTCGAGCTTCTTGACCAGCGCGTGCTCGGCGTTGACCTCCAGCACGGGCTTGGTGGCGGGCGCTTCCTGGCCCGCCTGCTTGAGCAGGCGCGCCAGCTGCGTGCTCATGCCGTCGTCCTGCACCACCAGGCAGGCGGGCGAGTCGACCAGGCGCGTGGTCACGCGCACGTCCTCGGCCTTGTCCTTGAGCGCTTCCTTGAGCTTGGCCAGCATCGGCTTGAAGGCTTCGGCCGCCTCTTCGGCGGCCTTCTTCTCGGCCTCGTCCTGCAGCTTGCCCAGATCCACCGCGCCCTTGGCCACGCTTTGCAGCGGCGTGCCGTCAAACTCGTGCAGGTAGTTCAGCGCCCACTCGTCCACGCGGTCGGTCATGAGCAGCACCTCGATGCCCTTCTTCTTGAAGACTTCGAGCTGCGGGCTGTTCTTGGCGGCGGCCAGCGTGTCGGCCGTGATGTAGTAGATCGCCTCCTGGCCTTCCTTCATGCGGGCCTTGTAGTCGGCAAAGCCCACCGTCACCGTGTCGCTGGTGGTGGATGCAAACCGCAGCAGCTTGGCCAGGCGTTCGCGGTTGGCAAAGTCCTCGCCCAGGCCTTCCTTGAGCACGGCGCCGAACTCGGCGTAGAACCGCGTGTACTTGCCTTCCTTGGCCTTGTCATCGGCGTCCACCACATCGGTCACGCCATCGGCATTCGCCGCGGTGTCGTGCCTGTCGTGCTTGGCCAGGTCTTCCAGCATGCTCAGCACACGCTTGGTGCTGCCCTCGCGGATGGCGCGCACGTCGCGGCTTTCCTGCAGCAGCTCGCGGCTCACGTTCAGCGGCAGGTCGGCCGAGTCGATCACGCCCTTCACGAACCGCAGGTAGGTGGGCATCAGCGCTTCGGCGTCGTCCATGATGAACACGCGCTTCACATACAGCTTCACGCCGGCCTTCTTGTCGCGGTTCCACAGGTCGAACGGCGCCTTGCCCGGGATGTACAGCAGCTGCGTGTACTCGGTGTTGCCTTCCACCCGGTTGTGGGCCCAGGTCAGCGGGGCCTCGTGGCCGTGGCTGATGGTTTTGTAGAACTCGGCATACTGCTCGTCGGTGATGTCCTTCTTGGGGCGCGTCCACAGGGCGCTGGCCTTGTTCACCGTTTCCCATTCGCCGGTCTTGACCATGCCGCCCGGCTGGCGGCCGCCGCTTTCATCGTTCGGGTTGATGAGCTCGCCGTCTTTCCACTCTTCCTTTTCCATCAGGATGGGCAGGCTGATGTGGTCGGAATACTTGCCGATGACCTGCTTGAGCTTCCAGGCGTTCAGGAACTCCTCCGCGTCGTCACGCAGGTGCAGGATGATGCTGGTGCCACGCGCGGCGCGGGTGATGGTTTCCACCTCGAAGTCGCCCGTGCCGCCGCTCGTCCAGCGCACGCCCTCTTCGGCCTTCAGGCCCGCGCGGCGCGATTCCACGGTGATCTTGTCGGCCACGATGAAGCCCGAGTAAAAGCCGACTCCGAACTGCCCGATGAGCTGCGCGTCCTGCTTCTGGTCGCCACTGAGCTTGCCCATGAAGTCCTTGGTGCCGCTCTTGGCGATGGTGCCCAGGTGCTCGATGGCTTCCTGCTCGCTCATGCCGATGCCGTTGTCGGTGATGGTGAGCGTCTTGGCGTCCTTGTCGAAGCTCACGCGCACTTCCAGGTTGGGCGCGTCTTCAAACAGGGCCGCGTTGTTCAGGCCCTCAAAGCGCAGCTTGTCGCAGGCGTCCGAGGCGTTGGAGATCAGCTCGCGCAGGAAGATTTCCTGGTTGGAATACAGCGAATGCGTGACAAGGTGCAGCAGCTGGGCCACTTCTGCCTGGAAGGACAGGGTTTGCTTGCTCATGGCGATGTTCTCTCTCTCAGTGGAATCGTTGAGTCGGTGCAGATGCAAAGAAAAAGGCCCGGCACAAAAAAACACGCCTGCCGGAACCAGCAGGCGTGATGTCGGGGCACCCCCCGCATTTTCAAGGGGTGGCGCGGGCGCGCTCGGTCAGCCGTCGTGGGTGATGCGGGCGATCAGGGTCTTGAGCATGGCGTCGGCCTTGTCGTTGGCCACCTGGCAGGTGCCGGCCGCCGCGTGGCCGCCGCCGCCAAACTCCAGCATCAGGTTGCCCACGTGGGTCTTGCTGCTGCGGTCCAGGATGGACTTGCCCGTGGCAAACACCGTGTTCTGTTTTTGCAGGCCCCACATCACGTGGATGGAGATGTTGCACTCGGGGAACAGCGCGTAGATCATGAACCGGTTGGTGGCCCAGATGGTCTCTTCGTCGCGCAGGTCGAGCACCACCAGGTTGTCGATGCGGATCGCGCAGCTTTGCAGCTGCGCCCGGGCCTTGGGCGCGTGCTCGCGGTAGAGCTGAACGCGCTCCTGCACGTCGGGCAGCGCCAGGATTTCGTCGATGGTGTGGTCGCGGCAATATTTGATGAGGTCCATCATCAGCGCGTAGTTGCTGATGCGGAACTCGCGGAAGCGCCCCAGGCCCGTGCGCGAATCCATGAGGTAGTTCAGCAGCACCCAGCCCTGCGGGTCCAGGATGTCCTCGCGCGAATATTGGGCCGAATCGGCCTGGTCCACCGCAGCCATCATTTCTTCGGTGATGCGCGGAAAGGCCGCCTTGCCGCCGTAGTAGTTGTAGACCACGCGCGCGGCCGAAGGCGCGTGCGCTTCGATGATGTGGTTCTCGTCGCGGCGGCCCGAGTTGCGGATGGTTTCCGACTCGTGGTGGTCGAACACCAGGTGGGCGCCGGGCACGTAGGGAAGGTTGGTGGTGATGTCGCGGCTGGTGATGGCCACCTTGCCGTCCTGCATGTCCTTGGGGTGCACGAAGGTGATTTCGTCAATGAGGTCGAGCTCATTGAGCAGCACGGCGCAGACCAGCCCGTCGAAATCGCTGCGGGTTACCAGGCGGTATTTCACGTCGCTCACTCATTTCTCCTTGTTTTCGTGTCGCATGGGGCCACATGGTAGCCGCCGGAAAGCGGCGGCCCACACCGCCCGCCAGTTAAATCGGCCCGTCCGGGCGGTTGCGTGCGCGTCATACGGACCCCAGCCATTGCACCAGCTGCCGCGCCACGCGGGCATCGCCGAGCAGTCCCAGGTGGCCCAGCCGGTAGAAAACCGCCTGCCGGTGGCGTGCAAACTGCAGCGTGCGCTGCGGATCATCGTGCACGCCCAGGGCGCTGTGCAATGGCACCAACCCGTCCCCCACCAGCCGCTCGGCGGCGGGGCTGCGCTGCGCGGCCAGGGCGGCCGCCACGGCGTAGCAGGCCACACCCTCGGGCAGGGGCACGGGAATGCGCTGGTCGGGGCTCTTGCGAAACCGGTGGCGGCCCAGCCAGTCGCCGTCCACCACGTGGCCGTGGCGCAGGTCGGTGATACCGGCGCTGCGCAGCTGCGCGAGCCGCGCAAACGGGCGCGAATACGGCGAGCGGCCCAGCAGCACGTCCACGCAGTGGCCCGCACGCTCCAGCGGGGCGCCGTGGTGGGGTGTGCCCAGGCACACCAGATGGCGCAGCAGGGGCAGCCAGCGGCTGGCGGGCGCGCTTTGTGTTGCCGCATGCTGGCAGGCGCTGCGCGCCACCAGCCCGCCCATGCTGTGCGCCAGCACCGCCAGTTCGCCCACGGGCACGGGCCAGGCGGCCACCAGCGCATCCAGCTGGGCCGACAAGGTCGCGCCGTTGGTGGAGGTGTGCAGGCCCGTGTTGTAGCGCAGGTAGACGGGCGTGTAGCCCAGCGCGCGGGCCAGGTGCTCGCCATGGTCGTGCCCCTGGTGGCGCCATTGCAGATCGTTCATGCACAGGCCGTGCACCAGCACCAGCAGCTTGCCCGTGGCTGTGCCGGACGCGGCCAGCGCCGGGAGGTCGAGCGGCCGCCCCTGCTGGTAAAAGCCCATGGACGTGCGCAGCGGGTTGTCGTCGCGCGCGAGCCGGTCGCCCAGCACGCCGTTCAAGGCCGCCAGCACGGCCTCGCGCTCCCACAGGACCGGGGCCGAAGCGCCCGCCTCGGGGGGCTGCGTGAAGAAAGGCTCCAGCCGCGACAGACCGGCCTGCAGCCCCGCGTCGACCAGCCCGGTGACGCCCCGGATGCTCCGGTAGACCAGGCCGGTCAGGCCGCGGGTGCTGCCGGGCTCGGCACCGCCGGGCAGGCCCAGCGTGCCCAGCACCGACTGGTGCACGCCCTCCGCCACGTGGCTGGCGCCGGCCGTGGCCTGGGTGGCCAGCCGGGCCACGCCGCGCAGGTCCGAGGCGCGCAGCTGGCGCAGGGGGTTGGAACGGCGCGGCGCGGTCATGGCTCAGAACCGCTCGCTCGGCAGCAGGTAGCGCCACTGCCCCACGGGCAGGTTGCCCAGGGTGACGCGGCCCATGCGGATGCGCTTGAGCCCCACCACCTTCAGGCCCACCAGCTCGCACATGCGGCGGATCTGGCGCTTCTTGCCTTCGGTCAGCACAAACCGCAGCTGCTCGGGGTTTTGCCACTCCACCCGGGCGGGCTTGAGTGCCTGGCCGTCCAGCGACAGGCCATGGCACAGGCGGGCCAGCTGGTCCGCAGGGAACACCTGCTGCACGTTCTGCGCCACGTCGCCGTACTGCACGCGCACCAGGTATTCCTTGTCCACGGTGGAATCCTCACCGATCAGCTGCCGTGCCACGCGGCCGTCCTGCGTCAGCACCAGCAGGCCCACCGAGTCGATGTCGAGCCGCCCGGCGGGCGCCAGACCGCGCAGCTGCGGCGGCGAAAACCGCTGGCGGCTGGGGTCGTCGCGCCAGTGGGTGCGGGGGTTGATGAGCGCCACGGCGGGGGTGTGGCCGTCTTCGGCCTGCCCGCTGACGTAGCCCATGGGCTTGTGCAGCAGGATGGTGACGCGCTGTTCCTGAAAGCCCTGCGCAACGGGGTCGACCTCGATGCGGTCGGTGGGCAGCACCTGAACGCCCATTTCGGCCACCTGGCCATTGACCTTGACCCAGCCCTGGGCGATCCAGTCGTCCGCCTCGCGGCGCGAGCACAGGCCCAGTTCGGCCATGCGCTTGTTCAGGCGCGAACTGGGCAGGCTGCCGGGCGGCGTAGCGGGCCGGGTGGGCACCTGGCGGACCGGCGCCACGAACGGGCTGCCCGACGCGGTGCGGTAGCCGGAAGGCGCAGGCGCGCGCGACGGGCGCGGCGGCCGGGGTGAAGGGGCTGGCGCGGGCCGCACGGGCGAAGCGGCCTTGTTGGGCGCCACCGTCAAGGTGGGGCGGCGCAGCACCGGCCGCGAGGGTGCACCGGTGGCATCGGGGGCATCGGGCGTGTGGGCCGCCGGGGCGGGCGGTGGGCCGGACGGGGGGCGGGAGCTGGAAGAAGACATTGGCGCGTATTTTCGCCTGCGCGGCTGCGGGGGGCCCAGAAAATTTGGCGCGGGCGGGCGCTGTGGCGGCGGGTGTCAACCGGCCGGCGGGGCGCCCGCCTGCCAGGCCAGAAATTCTTCCACCGGCAGCGGGCGCGCCATGTGGTAGCCCTGCGCCTCGTCGCAGGCCAGCAGGCGCAGCCGCTCCAGGATGGCGGCCGTCTCCACCCCTTCGGCCACCACGGTCAGGCCCAGGTTGTGCGCCAGGTCGATGGTGGAGCGCACGATCATCGCGTCGTCCTCGCCGGTGTCCATGCCCATCACGAAGGACTTGTCGATCTTGAGCTCGTCCACCGGCAGGCGCTTGAGGTAGGCCAGCGACGAGTAGCCGGTGCCGAAGTCGTCGATGGACAGCTTGAAGCCCTGCTCCGACAGCCGGTTGAGCATGGCCTCGGCGCGCTGGGGGTCGTCCATGATGGCGCTCTCGGTGATCTCCAGGCAGAACGCGGTGGCGGGCACGCCGTGGCGCGCCAGGATGGTGGCCAGCCGCTGGCTGAGGTCGGGGTCGAGCAGGTCGCGGGTGGAGAGGTTGACCGACACCCGAAGCGCCGCGCCCTCCGTGCGCAGCCGGGCGAGCAGCCGGGCCACCTCCTCGAAGATCCACAGCGTCAGCTGCCGCACGAACCCCGTCTGCTCGGCAAACGGGATGAACTGCATGGGGGGCACCAGGCCCCGCTGCGGGTGCTGCCAGCGCACCAGGGCCTCGGCCGCCGCGCCCGGGCCACCCTGCAGCGACACCTTGGGCTGCAGGTACAGGCGCAGCTCGCCATGCTCCACCGCGTGGCGCAGCTCGCTCAGCATCGACAGTGTGCGGCCGCTGGCCGAGTCAAAGGCGGGGTCGTACTGCAGCGCGCCGCTGAGCTTGCGCTTGGCGGCATACATCGCGATTTCGGAGTGGCTGAGCAGGGTGTCCGCGTCGTCCGCGTCGCCGGGCCAGCACGCAAAGCCGATGCCTGCGCTCAGGTCCACCGTCTGGTCCTCGAAAGCAAGCGGCTCCTCGAACGAGCGGGTGATGTTGTGCGCAATGGCGTGGGCGGCAGCGGCATCGGCCTGCAGTAGCAACAACGCGAATTCATTGCCGCCCAGGCGCGCCACCATGTCGCCGGGCGAGCGCACCTGGCGGCTCAGGCGCCCGGCGACGGCCTGCAGCAGCCGGTCGCCGTAGGCGTAGCCCAGCACATCGTTGACGTGCTTGAAGCGGTCCAGGTCGAGCGTGAGCACCGACAGCGGCGCGGGGCGCGCGCCGGGGCCGCTGCCGGCCGCGATGGCGCGCACCACGGCCTCGCGGAACTGCTCGCGGTTGGGCAGCCCGGTGAGCCGGTCCCAATAGGCCAGCCGGCGGATCTCGCTTTGCTGCGCGCCGATGTCCACGCGCATATGGTCGAAAGAGCGCGCGAGGTTGCCGATCTCATCCCTGCGGCGGGTGTGCTCCAGCGGCGTGTCGTATTCGCCGCGCGACAGCCGCTGCGTGGCCGCCAGCAGCGAGCGCAGCGGCGTGGTGAGCCACTGCGCCGCCAGGCCCGTGCCCACGGCAAACAGCAGCACACCCGCCACCGTGATGATGGCCAGCAGCACCTGTAACTGGCGAAAGGGGGCCACCACCTCGTCCACCGAGCGCAGCAGCACGGCGTGCACCTCGCCCACCGCGCTGTCCAGGCGGATGCTGCGCGCCAGCAGCGTGGCGTCGGGCGTGCGCAGCTCGACGGGGATGGCGCCCTGGGCCTGCAGTGGCTGGCGCTGGTCGGGCGGCAGCGTGCTGACGGGGACGCGCACCTCCCCGTCCGGCATGCTGACCCGCAGCGCCACGTGGATGGACAGCAGCTGGCGCAATTCGTCGGCCAGCGGCTGGCTGATGGGAAAGCCCATGAGCACCCAGCCGATCACCACCGGCGCGCGCATGGGCACCATCACGAACTGGTAGGCCACGCCGTCCATCACGGCCACGCGGCTGCCCTGCGGCTGTGCCGCCAGTGCCGGCACCACCTGGCGCAGGGTGTACGGAAAGTCTTGCATGCTGTCGTCGGTGACGCTCACGGCGCGCAAGGCCAGGTCGGTGCCCAGCAGCGCGGCCACGGCCGCGCCGATGCGCTGGCCATGGTTTTCCAGCACCGACTGGATGGTCTGCGCGTCGTCCGAGTTGACGGCCGAGCGAAACCCGTAGTCGGCCGCGAGCAGGGACGAGCCCTGGCGCAGCTTGTCGGCGTTCTGCTCCAGCAAGCGCCGCCACACGTTCTCGTCCAGGTCGAGCGTGCGGGCAATCTGGGCGCGGGCATTGCGTTCGATGGTGGCGCGCACCACCGCAAATCCCGCCGCCTGCACGATGAGCAGCAGCAGCAGCGACAGCCCCGCCAGCCGCAGGAACAGGCTGTGGCGCAACCGCCCCAGGGTCAAGGCTGCAACCCCGTCAGGCGCACCTGGGCGTTGCCGGTGCCGCTGGCAGGCACGCTCAGCGGCTGCTCCAGCGGCGGCGCGCCCACGGGCAGCCGCTCGTGCCAGGTGCGCAGCGTGTAGTGGCCCGGCGGCACGTTGTCGATCTGCACGCGCCCGCTGCCGGCAGCGCTGCGCGCGTAGTGGGGCGTGTCCACCACCAGAATCCACCCCACCATGGCATCGTGGATGTTGCAGCCCAGCACCACGACGCCCGGCCGGTCGAACACGACGGGATTGGCGGGGGTGCCGGTGTAGAGCTTGAGCTCGAACTTCTTGGCGGGCGAGAACGAATACACGTGGTGGCGCACGGTGTCACGGTTCGGAAAGCGCACCTCGGTGCCCACGGGCACGACCAGCACGCCGGGCACGAACTTGCGCGCCTCCTGCGCCATGTCGACGCCCGGCTGGGGGCGGACCTGCCGGCGCGCCTCGGCCGACTCCAGAAACACGATGGCGTCGGCCAGCGGCTTGCCGGCGGCGTCCTGCACGTCCACCACCACGGTGGCCGCATGGGCTGCGCCGGCGCAGGCCGCCGCAAGCACCCCGAACGCCGCTGCGGTGGCGGCCTTCGATGCCTTCCATGCCAACGATGGCGTTGCTGCCATCTTCCACATCGCCCACATTGCCACGCCGGGTCCCCCTAGGGCTCGATGGCCATGCCCAGCAGGGGCGTGCCTTCGCCGACCCGGCCCAGCGGCCGGGTCGCGCCGGTGGCCAGGTTCACGAGGTGCAGCCGCGTCTGCGCATCGGTGGGCGTGCGCACCGCGATCAGCGCGGTGTTGCTCACGTCGGAGATGTCGAACGCCACATCGGTGAGTGCCCCCAGGCCCAGCGGCCCCACGGTGCGCAACTGGCCGGTGTTGGGCGAGACGACGGGCGTCGTGCCTTCGCGCGAGCCCTGCATCACCAGCACCCCGAGCGCGCGGTCGATGGCGTAGT
This sequence comes from Paracidovorax sp. MALMAid1276, assembly GCF_049198005.1. NCBI lineage: Bacteria > Pseudomonadati > Pseudomonadota > Betaproteobacteria > Burkholderiales > Comamonadaceae > Paracidovorax > Paracidovorax sp. MALMAid1276. Next base: position 31,612 of record NZ_JBMIRS010000219.1, read on the forward strand.
TGGTGGTGAGCTTGCTGTCCTGCGGGTTGTAGGTGTAGGCAGCGCCCGCGATGTCCGGCTTGCGCGCGGCATGCACGTCGTCCGCCGCGTAGCGCAGCGACGGGTCGGGCTGCACGCCCTCGGTATTCGGGTCGCCATCCACCACCGCGCCCGTGTCCGGGTGCAGGCGCAGGTTCTGGCCGGTGTTGGAGACCACGCGGATGCGGTCTGCGGCCGGGTTGAAGTCAAACCCGAAGACGCTGCCCTGCAGCGGCAGCACCGCCGGGGCAGCGCCCACGGGCTTCAGGGCGCCGGTGGGGATGTCCAGCGTGTAGAGCCGCCCCGTGAACGACAGCGCATAGAGCACGCCCCGCGCCACGCGGAAGTCGATGCCGACCAGCCGGTCGCCCGGGGTCAGCCCGGTCACGGGCCGGCGCTCCAGGATGCGGGAGGGCTCTCCCGCGCTGAAGGTGATCAGCTCGTGCGCGGAGGTGACGGCCACCAGCAGCTCGCGCCGGTTGGGGTCGGGCGGGGGCTGCGTGGCGCAGCCGGCCAGCACCCCGGCAGCGGCAGCCAGCGCGGCCAGTGCAGTGCGTCGCCCCAGGGGCGGGTTCCATCGGTTCATGCGGCACCTCCTTATCTGTAACGGGCGTTATACCCGAGGCCCTCGTCCGGCACAGCCCCGGGGGTTCCCGAAGGCGCGAGCATGACATCAAAATTGATAGCTACAAACCCTTTAAAATAAAGCGCTAGGCAGGTTTTTAATCAAATTCCACGAAAGCACCCCTTCGCCGGCACGTTCAAGCGCAGGCGCTGAGCACGCGCCCAACATGTAACAAAAATCCATACGCTTTGGGCATGCGCCCATCCGCAAGGCTCATGACACATCTTGTCGATTTCTGCCTACACTGCGCCCGGAGTCTGCGCGGTAGAGGGCATCGAAGCGAAACGCGCGAAAACCGAGGATCGCGTGGTGCTACCGAC
>NZ_JBMIRS010000222.1:0-3931 GCF_049198005.1 Paracidovorax sp. MALMAid1276
GGTAGCGCCGCGCGAGACCGGTATATCGTGCGTTGCAGCCGATGCTCCTTCTGCCGCGCCGACTCCTAGGCGCCACCCCGTGGCGAGCACCACCCACCACCCACCGCACAATCGGATCCGACACCGTGGTCACACCCTCCCCTGCCGCATCTTCCACGCCCCCGTCCTCCACCCCTGCGTCCTCCAGCAGCGCCTGGCAGGCCTTCAACGGCACCCGCCGCGGCGGCCGCACGCGCAACCTGCTCGCGCTGGACGACTTCGAGCCGGCGGCACGCCGGGTGCTGCCCCGGCCCATTTTTGGCTATGTCTGTGGCGCGGCGGAAGACAACCACGCGCTGGACGACAACCGCCGCGCGTTTGCCGAACTGGCGCTCGTGCCCCGCGTGCTGCGCAATGTGGCGGTGCGCGACCAGGGCGTGACGCTGTTCGGCAAACGCTACGCCAGCCCCTTCGGCGTCGCGCCCATGGGCATCGCCGCGCTGTCGGCGTATCGGGGCGACATCGTGCTGGCGCGTGCGGCAGCATCAGCGGGCATCCCGGCCATTCAGAGTGGCAGTTCATTGATCCGGCTGGAAGAAGTGATGGCCGCCGCGCCCGGCACCTGGTTCCAGGCCTACCTGCCCGGCACGCCCGAGCGCATCGACGGCCTGCTGCAGCGCGTGGTGGCCGCTGGCGTGGAAACCCTGGTGGTGACGGTGGACATCCCCGTGGCCGGCAACCGCGAAAACAACATCCGCGCAGGCTTTTCCACCCCCCTGCGGCCCAGCTTGCGCCTGGCGTGGAACGGCCTGGTGCGCCCCCGCTGGCTGGCCGGCACGCTGCTGCGAACGCTGGCGCGCCACGGCATGCCGCACTTTGAAAACTCGTTTGCCGAACGCGGTGCGCCCATCCTGTCCTCGCGCGTGCAACGCGACTTTGCGGCGCGCGACCATTTCGACTGGAGCCACATCGCACACATCCGCCGCCAGTGGCGCGGCCCGCTCGTGGTCAAGGGCATCCTGAGCCCGCACGACGCCGCCCTGGCCCGCCAGCATGGCGTGGACGGCATCATCGTGAGCAACCACGGCGGCCGCCAGCTCGACGGCGCCGTGGCGCCACTGCGCGTGCTGCCCGCCATCGTCGACCAAGCAGGCAGCGGCATGACCGTGATGCTGGACGGCGGCATCCGCCGGGGCACTGATGTGATCAAGGCCCTGGCGCTGGGGGCGCAGGCGGTGTTTGTGGGCAGGCCTTTCAACTACGCGGCGGCGGTGGATGGAGAGGCGGGGGTGGCCACCGCCGCCGAGCTGCTGCGCGCCGAGGTGGACCGTAATCTGGCGATGTTGGGCGTGACTTCATGCGCAGAAGTCGGGATGGAGCACCTCATGGACCGGCGGGCACCGTGGGTTCTCACGCCGCAAGGCACACCCCGCGCCCAACCCGCCTCCAACGAAGGGGGAATGTAAAGATGTTCCAGCGAGCCTGCTGGCCCCTGCGGAAGACCGGCTGGAGGCCAAAGGCAGCTGTCGCGTAGCGGCGGGCACCAAGGCGCTGGCGAAGGTGACGGTGGGAAGCAAAGCGCTATCCGCGCGGTGAGAAATCAAGTCACCGAGCCTGCTTCATCGGACCGCCGCAGGCTCGGCTCCAGAGCCTGAACACAGGGCCCTGGGTAGCGCGCTCATCACTCCCTGCGCCAATCAATAAAAATTTATAGGAAAAGATAAGATTTCATAACAAAATAAAGAACCTCTGACGAAAAAAAATGCCATGACTGCCACTGCCCTGGGCTTTACGCGCGTTGGCGACATGCTGGGCATTGAGTCCGTGCAGCCCCTGTTCACGCGCAGTCAGATCGGATCGCAAAACCGCACCGAACTGCATCTGGCCGCCGAAATCCGCACCTGGACCCCGCAATACCAGCCCAGCGACACCTTTCGCGGGCATTTTGAATTTGGGCTCAAGTACGAACGGCTGAACTTCGAGTTCTTCTCTCGCGTGTTTGAGCGCATCAACCCGCAAGACATCATTGCCTGGCTTCAAGACGCCCCCACCGGCGCCTATGCCCGGCGCACCGCCTTTTTGTACGAATGGTTCACCGGCAAAACGCTGGACGCGCCCGACACCGCCGCCAACGTGGGCTATGTGGACGCCATCGACCCCGCCCTGTACCTCACCGCCACCCGCCCCGCCAACCACAAGCGCTGGAAAGTGCGCAACAACCTGCCCGGCCCGCGCAGCTACTGCCCACTGGTGTACCTGGGGCCGCAGCCAGAGCGCAACCTGTACGACGTGCAGGCGGGCGTAGAGCGGCTGAACACCACCTACGGGGCCGACCTGCTGCTGCGCAGCGCGGCATGGCTGACGTTGAAGGAATCCCGCGCTAGCTTTGCCATTGAGCGCGAACAAGAGCAAGGCGACCGCGTCAAACGCTTTGCCGCCGCCATTGGCGAGCTGAGTGGCCGCATGGAAGCGCCGCTGGAGTCCGCAGGCCTGACCCAGCTGCAAACCGCCATCCTCGGCAGCACCGCCCTGCGCCTGGGCGTGCGCCAGTCGCCCGTGTTTGTGGGGCAATCGGGCTTTCAAGGGCAGGTGGTGCACTACATCGCCCCGCCACCGGCTGCGGTGCAAGACATGCTGCAGGGCCTGCGCAGCTTTGAAACCAGCACCCGCCGCGCCCTGCCAGACACCACTACAGAAATCACTGCAGAAACCAGCGCAGAAACCACCGCTGGCACCGCCACCGTGGCACGCGCTGCAGCCGTGTCATTCGCCTTTGTGTACCTGCACCCCTTGTCAGACGGCAATGGCCGCGTGCACCGATTCCTGTTCAACCACCTGCTGGCGGCTGACGGCGCGGTGCCACCCAACCTCATCATCCCCGTGTCGGCCACCATCGCGGGCTCACCCGCCGGGCGCGCGGCCTATGACCGGGTGCTCGAATCATTCTCCAAACCGCTGATGCGCCGCTACGAGGGCCGATACCGCTTTGCCACCCTGCACACCTACCCGGACGGCGTGACCAGCGACTTTCACTTTGCCGCCGAGCAAGACGCCCTGCACGCCTGGCGCTACCCCGACCTCACCCCCCATGTGCGCTATTTCAGTGACCTGCTGCGCGACACGGTAGACCACGAAATGGCCCGCGAAGCCGCCGCCCTGCGCGACAACGACGCCGCCCGCGAAGCCATCAAACAATGGGTGGAAATGCCCGATCCCGATGCCGACCGCATCATTGCCTCTCTGCGCAGCAACGGCTGGACCGTGACCGGCAAACTGCGCCGCGACCAGCCGGACATCTTTGCGCCTGGGGGGCGACTGCACCACTTGCAGGATGCGATGGTGGAAGCCGTGAAAGAGGCGATGACGCGGCATGGAGCATCTGCGCGATAAAGTTTTATAGATCCAAGAAGCGATTGCTAAAGAAAAATAGGGGTTGATAGAGAATCTGCGGGCCGTGGCAGTGCGGTTGGCTGCTCACCCACGAGGCCACGGCGAGCCCGCCGAGCAAGGCTAGCTGGCGCAACGCCTGGACACGAACGCGCAGGCAGTGATGGGATGCCAAGTGCCATCAGTGCAGGCTGAAATGAAGTGATGACGGTACGGCCGACGCGCCCCAGTCGCTTGCTTCAAAATTGATAGCTGCCAGCGCTTATCCAGAAAGCGCTGGACGCACTTTTTACTGATTATGTATTTGCCTCAGACACTTCTCCCCCATCCGTTCGGGCTGAGCTTGTCGAAGCCTTGCACGCACACGGCAAGCCCTGGCTTCGACGGGCTCAGCCCGAACGGTTAGATCGGTCTCTGAGGTAGGCCCATAGTCAGGCACTTTTTATTCAATATGGATGGACTGCAAGGCAAAAGAAGGCCTCAGGCTGATTTCGAACTTTCACGCGACCGCCAGTGGCAGGCAGTTTTAGAACCTGTTCAAGATCTTTTCGGGGATCGCATTGGA
>NZ_JBMIRS010000237.1:0-49848 GCF_049198005.1 Paracidovorax sp. MALMAid1276
GTAGTCATTGCCCGCACCGCCCAACAGCACATCGTCGCCTTCACCGCCATACAGGTAGTCGCTGCCTTCTCCTCCGTCCAGTGTGTCGTTGCCCTCCTGGCCTTGCAGCGTGTCGTTGCCTGCGCCTCCATCAAGAATGTCGTTGCCTGCACGACCGTGGAAACTGTTGTCCGACGCGTCGCCAATAAAGACATCTGCGCTGGCCGATCCCGTATCCCCTTCGAGATAGACACGCAACTCAGCCAGTTCAGACGCAGAAACAGCGCCAGAGTGGATCTCCTGCCGCAGCGCACCAAGGCCATCAAATCCGACCGCCCGTAAGGTATACCCGGCGTATCTATTGAGCTCAATCAAATCGATCAGCCCGGTGCGCGCATTGGATGCAATGGCTTGATCCAAAGCTGCTGCCAACTGCGTCGTGTCGAAATGAATGCCTGTTTCATCCACGACAAGCCCAATCGTCTCCATGTATGGAGCCAGTCGGGTCTGCATCACCAGAGCGCCGTACACGCTCTCGCGCAGTTGATCGTAGCTCTGGTTCAACAAGTCAATCTGGGCCTGAGCCAGAATCCCGGTCATCCGAGTGATGCCGTCGTCCACCCCGCTGCCGCCCCCACCGCCGCCGCTGCCCGCGCTGGGTGCGCCCTGAGGCAGGCCATCGTCCTCCCGAGGACGAATTTCCAGGAACCGCAGGCCATTGAACACCTCCAGCACGTTCATGCGCTCAAGAAGTTGCTGCCCCTCCACAGTCAGTCGCTGCTGCGTGCCAGCCAGACCGCCCGTCTCCAAGTCCTCCACCATACCCTCGGGGTTGAGCGTCAAAATCACCCTGCGTGGGCTGGGCATGCCGGTTACTACGCCCGTGGTGTAGTTGCCATTGGCGTCCCGCTTCAAATCGTATTTCCAGGTTTCCTGCAGCATTGCCCCCGAGCTTTTGGCCCATTCGGTCAGCAGGCCGTCGAGCACTGCCATCTGGGCATCGCGCGTGTCGGCCGCCGCGAACGCCTGCACTTGGCGCTGGAGACTTGCACCGCTGGATGTACTCATCGCTTCCCGCAGATCCCGCGCCCAGCCGCTGCCGCGCATCTGGGGTAGCGCGCGCGCTGCTTCGGTGGGGGTGGGGTCGTCCGAGAACTCTCGGTAGAACCCGTTGCCCGCCAGCAGCAGGCTGCCCGAGAGTTCGGCCACGCCGCTGGTGCCGGCACTGCCATCCATACGTGTGAACGTGCCTTGCAAGGGCATGGTATTGCCATTGCCCAGGTCAACATTCACCTCCGTACCCTGCACACCAATGCTGGCAATACCCAATTCGGCGAGCGTGCGCAGTTCGTTGGCTTGGCTAATGCCGTCCTGGTTCAGGTCTTGCCAAACCCGAAGCTGGGAATACACAACGTCAGCGCTGTTTATCTGCCCATCGCCATTGGCATCGTGTTGCGCCAAGGCGGCATAGCCATTGGCCGCCTTGTTACCGTTGGCCAGCAGGGTCTCGTCACCGAAGAGCTCGCGGCCGGAATCGATCAGGCCATTGCCGTTGCGGTCCAGCACCAGCAAGCCATCGTCGGGCTTGATCCAGCCGGTGCCTGTGCGCGTGCCGTCTGCGTCGTGGTCAAAGAGGATGGGGGAATTGCCGTTGATGCCTACTGTTTCGATGCCGTCGCCATCCAAGTCCATGACCAGAGGGTCGCGGGGGGCGACCCAACGACGTGCAGAAAGATACAAATCGTTGACCACCCCATTGATAGCGCCAATCCATGAATCAAATGTGCTGCCCCAGGCATCGATGACATTTTTGGCTAGGCGGAATATTTGCGCCCAATTCGCCGTCCCTGGAACCTTGTCAATCCAGTCTTGCGCGAGTAGCCGAAGATTATCAACAGGAGAAGATGCAGCCTGACCAACCAAGTTGGCAAGCCACGTGCTGGCCAATAGTGCGTCAAAGCCACCGCCACCAGTATCTCTTATGCTTGACCACATTTCCTCGACAGCATCCTGGCCTTTCTGCAGACGAAGGATTTCCATGGGAGTGTGCAGCGTCCAATTATCCAAACTGAGATTATTTTTTTCGAATGCAATTTTATGAAAATCTGATGTCTCACCGAAATTCACATCTCTATTCAAAACATCATCATTCCCATCAGCAATGGCGATCAATGTATTAATGTAGCCCTTGGCCATATCAACACGGATTTGATCCATCTGCACCTGAGTCAGATTGCGGCAAGCATCGCCACCAAGTCCCAGCATTGCGGTACCGCCAAGGTAATCCAGTGCGGCTTGGCCAGTAATAGCAGTTCCAGTTGCCACACCCTGCGCCCACCCGGCGTAGTTATATCCTTGGGAGTAAAGTGCCTCATACATCTGCAAAGCGGCGCCCAGTCCGCCAACATCTATGCTATCCCTGTACGAAATCAATTGAAAAGTTGTCATAGAATTCATAATTTTCCTCATATTCAGAAATGAAGTACAGCTTACTTCTGGCCATCCATAGCAAAATTCAAAACAAGTTTCGTTACTTCGTCCTGGATATTTTTCCATTCGGAAAGCAGGCCGCGCCGATAAATCAACCTCACGTATGCATGCATTTTTGGCGCCAAGTCAAACTCATGTTGACACAGTGGATTTAAAATTGATTGACTGTCGCAATCGATGTAAGCCAATGCATGCCCACCGGCATCTCCTCCTACAAAAATATCCTTTGCATTCCTGCTCTCCCGGTAAGGCACCCCATCCGCTGGATTATTCCCTTTTAGGACATACACATCTAGTCCATATTCATTTCTCCCTAACTTTTCATATCGCTCCCACGGGGATTTTTGATTAGGATCAAGCTTGCGGGCAAGAGCGTTTTTCGTCCTCCTGTTAATAACTCCGGGGCCGTTATAAATTTCACCAGAACCCAACCCCACGCGAATCCACGTTGTAGTTCTAAGTTTTCTATTTCTATAATCTTCGCGCCGCTCCGACGTATCCTTTCCCACCATATCTGGATAGCGCACGTCAAAACCGAAGCTCATCAGTTTTGATTCCTTTGTTCTGACAGGCTTAGGGCCTTTCCGCTTACCCCCCCCTGAATCGCCGTTGTATTCCACGTACTCCGCAAAATGCGGCGGTATCGCCACCAATACGCCGCCGAGTTCTCCATAGACCGTGCGGTCGGCATACTGTGCTGCTGCCATCTCCGGTGACTGGAATCCGTCGGCAAATGCGTTTGTTACCGATGACAGCCGCCACACGAAGTACGCCATGCCCGCAATCAGCAGTACCAATAGGCCAATGAGCCATCGGCCTTTGCGCGGCTTCTGAGGTTTTTCCTGTATCGGATTCATTGAGCGTTCCCCTTCTTTTGTGGTCAGTGACAACGACTAAGGTGTTGTTGCACTGAATTCAAGTGTTTTCGGCCTCCAGCGCTTACTGGGCCTGCGCTGGCAGCTATCTTTTTTGAAATCCCGCCCCGGCACCTGCGCAAACCCCGCGCCCAGCCGCTGCCGCGCATCTGGGGCAGTGCCCGCGCCGCTTCGGTGGGGGTCCGATTAGCCAATGCTTTATCTCTCCCTCAAGCTCTCACTGCCCGCTCTCTGAATTGGACTGAGCAGATATTCGATCACTCTGCGCTGGCCAGTCTTTATCTCCACAGTGATATTCATCCCCGGCGCCAGCCGGATTGGCTTGCCATCGACGTCGATGCTGGTCTGGCTGAGCCTCAGCGTGGCCGGAAAGATCGCACCGCGTTTCTCGTCATTCACCGCGTCCTGCGTGACCTTGTCCACGCTGGCCTTCACCGTGCCGTACCTTGTGAAGGGGAACGTCTCCAGCTTGATGGCCACCTCCTGCCCCGTGGCCACAAACCCGATGTCCTTGTTCTCCAGCGTGACCTCGGCGCTGACGCTGGCTGCATCGGGCACGATCACCATGAGGGCTTGAGCTTCGGTAACCACGCCGCCTTCGGTGTGCAGGGCCAGTTGCTGGACGGTGCCCGCCACGGGGGCCGAGAGGGTGGCGAGTTGTTCACGCTGTGTGGCCTTGGTCAGTTCCTGGCCGGTCTGGTGGCGCTTGAGGTCCGCCTGGGCCTGGCGTTCGCTCAAGGTTCTGCGTGTTTCTGCCAGGTAAGCGCTTCGGGTTTGCTCGGCTTCGCGCAGGGCGGCCTGGGCTTCTTGCAGCCGGGCCTGCTGGGTGGCCAGGTCGCGTTCGAGCTCGATGCGTTCGCGGGTGCGGTCCTGGTTGGCGTGGCCGGACATGAAGCCTTGAGCTGTGAGCGCCTGGAAGTCTTGTTCGCGCTGGCGGGCGATGGGCACGGTGGCTTCGAGCTTGCCGATCATGGCGCGCACAGTGGCCATTTCGGCCTAGCGGCGCTGGTGTTCGGCAGACAGTTTGGCCAGGCGGGCGGTGATGTCGCTCCACTCGGCGGCCAGTTGGGCATGGGCGTCGGCCTTGTCGGCGGCGGTCCAGTCTGCTGGGGTGTTATGGTTGAGAGCCTTTTTGGCATCCAGCGCTTGATGGGTAAGCGCTGACAGCTCTTGTTTCGATAGCATATGCTGCAAAGTGCGGGCACGCAGCCATTCAGACTGTGCCGCCTTGCGGGTCGCTGTCAGGCTGGCCTTGTCGGCTTGGGCATCGGTGGGGTCCAGTTCCACCAGGGCCTGGCCTGCTTGTACGTGGTCGCCATCTTTGACCAGGATGCGGCTAACCACGCTCCGCTCCAGGGGCTGGATGACTTTGGTGCGGTCACTCACGATGATGCGGCCGGGGGCCACGGCAACGATGTCGATCTTGCCCAGGATGGCCCAGGCCAGCGCGATAAGGAACAAGGCCATCAGCACGTAGGCGATGCGCCGGGGTGCGGGGTGGACGGGGGTTTCTTGCAGGCTCAGGGCTGCGGGCAAGAAGGCTTGCTCGTCGGCCAGCCGTGCTGGGCCGGCCAGTTCATGGCGGTGCTGCCAAGCGGCTTTGAAGATGGCGCGGTAGCGGGCCAGCAGGTCCAGGGCCGGGTGGCGGGGGGCGGCTGCCTGCGCTGTTGTCTGTGCCACTGTGTGTGCTGCGCTGTTCATGCCGCCACCTCTTGCGCGGCGGGCTGGTTGCCCCCGGGTGTGGGCGGTGCCGCAGCACGGCTGCCATCTTGCATGCGCCACAGGTGGGCGTACAGGCCTTGCTGCTTTTGGATCAGTGCGTCGTGCGGGCCTGCCTCAACGATGCGGCCTTTGTCCATGACGATGATGCGGTTCGCATGCCGCACGGCACTCAAGCGGTGGGCAATGATGAGCACGGTGCGGCCCCGGCAGATGTGGGCCATGTTGCGCTGGATGATGGCTTCGCTCTCGTAGTCCAGTGCGCTGGTGGCTTCGTCCAGGATGAGGATGCGGGGGTTGGTGAACAAAGCGCGGGCAATGGCGATGCGCTGGCGTTGCCCGCCCGAGAGGCTGCCGCCTTGTTCGCCCACCACGGTGTCGTAGCCTTCGGGCAGTTCGCTGATGAAGTCGTGGGCGCCGGCCAGTTGGGCGGCGTGCACCACGGCCTCAATCGGCGCAGCGGGGTCGGCAATAGCAATGTTCTCGCGCACGCTGCGGTTAAAGAGCAGGTTCTCTTGGAGCACGACGCCCACCTGGCGGCGCAACTGGGCGGCGTCGATGAGGCTGATGTCGATGCCGTCCACAAGGATGCGGCCCTGTTCGGGGGTGTACAGGCGCTGCACCAGCTTGGTGAGGGTGCTTTTGCCTGAGCCCGAGCGGCCGACGATGCCGATGACTTCGCCAGGGCGCACGTCCAGGCTGACGCCGCCGAGCACGGGGGCGGCTTCAGGCCGGTAGCGGAAGTGGATGCCATCCAGGGTGATGCGGCCTTTGACGGGGGGCAATTGGGCGGCGCTGCTCGGGGGCACTTCGGTGCGGGTGTTCAGGATGTCGCCCAGGCGGGCCATGGAGATGCCGGTTTGCTGAAAGTCGGTCCACAGCTGGGCCATGCGCATGATGGGCTGGGCCACGCGCTGGGCAAACATGTTGAAGGCGACAAACTGGCCCACCGTGAGTTCATTGCCCATGACCAGGTGGGCGCCATACCACAGGGTGGCGGCGTTGACGAGTTTGCCAATCAGGTTGACGCCTTCGTGGGCCCAGCTGGCGAGGTTCTGGGTTTTGAAGCTGGCGCTGACGTAGGCGGCGAGCTGGTTGTCCCAGCGGCGAGCGAAGGATGGCTCCAGCGCGCTGGCTTTGACGGTCTGGATGCCGGTAACGGTTTCCACCAACATGGACTGGTTCTCTGCTCCACGGGCAAACTTGACGTCCAGGCGTTTGCGCAGGATGGGCACCACGGCCAGGCTGAGGCCAAAGTACAGCGGCAGGCTGACCAGCACGATGAGGGTGAGCGGCAGGCTGTAGAACAACATGACGGCGATGAAAATCACCGAGAACAGCACGTCCAGCACCACGGTGAGGGCGTTGCCTGTGAGAAAGCTGCGGATGTTCTCCAGCTCGCGCACGCGGGCCACAGAGTCGCCTACGCGGCGGGCCTGGAAGTACGCCAGGGGCAAGTGCACCAGGTGCCGGAACAGCCGAGCGCCGAGTTCCACGTCGATGCGGCTGGTGGTATGGCTGAAGACGTAGGTGCGCAGGGCGTTTAGTACGCTTTCAAACACAACGACCACCACCAGGCCAATGACGAGCACATCCAGCGTGGTCATACCCCGGTGCACGAGAACCTTGTCCATCACCACCTGGAAGAACAGGGGGCTTACCAAGGCAAACAGCTGCAGCATGAAGGAGATGAGCAGCACTTCGCCCAGCAGCTTGCGGTGCTTGATGAGGCTGGGGATGAACCAGGAGAAGTCGAACTTCGCCAGCTCGCCCGCCAGGCTGGCGCGGCTGGTGATGAGGATGAGTTCGCCCGTCCATTGGGCGGCGAAAGCCTCCATGGATTCGATGACGGGGCGAGCACCTGCACCTGTAGCGGCGGGGTCTTGCAGCAGAACGCGCTGGCCGTCGCACTGCGCAAGCACCACGGTCCGAATCTCTCCGGTTTCTGCACGCAGTTGGGCCAACGCGGGCAAGGGGGACAGTGGCAATCTGTCCAAAGTGGTGCGGGAGAGCTTGGCTTTGAGGCCCAGGTGTTTGGCGGCACGCAGGATGTCGTGGGTGTCACATGCGTCGGCGGGGAGGATTCCCAACTGGTGGGCCAGGGTGTCTGGGTCTGCGGCGACTTGATGGAAGCGCGCAACCAGCACCAGAGCCATCAAACCGCCATGCGGCGCTCGCGCCGCCCCCAAACCTTGACCAAATGTTGCAGTTGAAGAAGACTCTGCCGTATCGGTAGCTGCCAAAGGAACTCCAGCCCCCTTTTCGGCAAATTGTTTGCTCATCGATCCTTCCCTCTCGTGGGGGGCGATACTAATGACCAAATTGACAAAAGTTTGCAATTGAGCCCATCAATGGAGCAGCGATTTGCAACGGGATGTTTTGCTCTCTGTGTCCGCTTTCACCCCAGGACCCGGCGAAAAGCTGGCTGGGTCAGCCCTGATGGTTATCGATGTGCATGCTTATTGCTTAGATGACCATACATTCATTTACATTGACGTAAACCAAGGAAACCATCCATGACCACTCGCCGCATCTTCACCGGACGCCTGCTGTGCACCTCCATGGCCCTCTCGGCCGCCATGGCACTCGCTCCCTCGCTCGCCACAGCGCAGTCCAAGCTCAAGGTGGCGGCGATCTACACGGTGCCTTTCGAACAGCAGTGGGTCAGCCGCATCCACAAGGCCCTGAAGGCCGCCGAGGCACGCGGCGAGATCGAATACAAGGCCAGCGAGAACGTGAGCAACGCCGACTACGAGCGCGTGATGCGCGAGTACGCCACCGGCGGCAACCAGCTCATCGTGGGCGAGGCCTTTGCCGTTGAATCGGCGGCGCGCAAGGTCGCCAAGGACTTCCCCAAGACCTCCTTCCTGCTGGGCTCGTCGGGCAAGCCCCAGGCACCCAACTTCAGCGTGTTCGACAACTACATCCAGGAGCCCGCGTACCTCAGCGGCATGATCGCGGGCGGCATGACCAAGACCAACAAGATCGGCATGGTGGGCGGCTTCCCCATCCCCGAGGTCAACCGCCTGATGCACGCCTTCATGGCCGGCGCGAAGGAGACCAACCCCAAGGTGGAGTTCACCATCACCTTCATCAACAGCTGGTTTGACCCGCCCAAGGCCAAGGAAGCCACCTTCGCCATGATCGACAAGGGCGCCGACGTGCTCTACGCCGAGCGCTTTGGCGTGAGCGACGCCGCCAAGGAAAAAGGCAAGCTCGCCATCGGCAACGTGATCGACACCCAGCCGCAGTACCCCGACACCGTGGTGGCCTCGGCCATCTGGCACATGGAGCCCAGCATCGACCGGGCGCTCAAGCTGGTGAAGGAAGGCAAGTTCACCGCCGAGGACTACGGCCCGTATTCGATGATGAAGCACAAGGGCTCGGAGCTCGCGCCGCTGGGCACTTTTGAGAAGAAGGTGCCGGCCGACATCGTGACCAAGGTCAAGGCCAAGCAGGCCGACATCCTGGCGGGCAAGTTCACCGTGAAGGTGGACGACAGCCAGCCCAAGTCCACGGCCAAGTAAGCACCGGGCCTTCCGGGCGCCCAGCCCGTCAGTTCCCTCCTCTGCACAGGCCACCTCTGCAACGCGGTGGCCTGTTTGCATTTTTGTTTCTGCTTGTTGCCAACATTCACCCCCAACCCGGCACCCACACCATGCAGCCAGCCCACACCACCAAAGAGCCCCTCACTTCACGCTGCACTCGCCTGCTCGTGACCCTGGCCCTTGCGGCTGCAGTGGCAGGCTGCGCTGCCAATGCACCGGGCAAGGCTGCGGGGCGCCTGGACGAGACTCCCCGCATCGCCGTGATTTCTGCCTTCGCGCCCGAACTGACCGTGCTGCTGCCCCAGGTGCAGCAACCCGCCAAGCACAGCGTCAATGGCGTGGAGTTCACCACCGGCACGCTGGAGGGCAAACCCGTGGTCGTGTTCCTGTCCGGCATCAGCATGACCAACGCGGCCATGAACACGCAGCTGGTGCTCGACCGTTTCAACGTGAGCCACGTGGTCTTCAGCGGAATCGCAGGTGGCGTGAACCCCGGCCTGCACATCGGCGACGTGACAGTGCCCGCGCGCTGGGGCCAGTACATGGAATGGCTGATGGCGCGCGAGGACAAACCCGGCCAGTACAGCGCCCCCGCGTGGATGAAAAGCGAGCTGACGATGCCCGCCTTCGGCATGATGCACCCGCGCCCCGTGGAGTTTCGCTCTGCGGCTACGCCCAAGGTCACCAAGAAATTCTGGTTTGAAGCCGACCCGAAGATGCTGGCCACCGCGCGCAGCCTGCAGAACGTGGGCCTGGAACACTGCCTGGCCGCCACCTGCCTGAAACAGCGCCCGCAACTGGTGGTGGGCGGCAATGGTGTGTCGGGCCAGGCGTTTGTGGACAACAAGGCCTTCCGCGAATACGCGTTCAAGACCTTCGAGGCCAATGTGCTCGACATGGAAACCGCCGCCACGGCCATGGTGGCGCACAGCAACGGCGTGCCCTACATCGCGTTCCGCTCGCTGAGCGACCTGGCTGGGGGTGGCGAGGGAGAGAACGAAATGGGCACCTTCATGGGCCTGGCGGCGGCGAATTCGGCCAAGGTGCTGCGGGCGTTTCTGGCGGCTTGGAAGTGAGCAGCAACCACCTCAACGCAGCAACGACGCCACAACTTTCACTTCAAGGGATTGAAAGGCTCTTCGCCCTTGATAGCGGGATCCTTTCGGCAAGTCGCCAGCGGCATCGAGCGCGCCTGTACAAGCTCGAGAATTTTCCGGTCATCAGGGTCGATGCGGGCTTTCATGCAGACGCATCCGTAGCCAGTGCTGCCATGGCCTGTGCGCACCCAGCGCCCCGACGAAAAGGTTGGCAGTTTGCCCGCAGCTTGGTGCCCGCCCTGGATCCCAACCATCCAGTTGCCATCGCGATCTATGAAATCCACGTTCCCGGGCGTGGGGTTGTCTAGCCAACCGCACAACGTAGGTAGGACAGCCTGCGCGCGTTCCCCGGCCAAAGCCTGAGCCGCGGCGAACGGCAGAACACACGCCATGGTCGCCATGGTCGCCAGCCGATACCACGCTGCTACTCGCTGCTGATAGGTCCGCGTCATGGCGTCACCTCTTTGAAGGTTCTGGATACCCTAGCCTTGAGCAGGATTTTTTCAAACTGCTGAGCAATCCCGGCGATGTCGGCCGCATGGTCGCTGCCGTTCACCATACTGCGCGCTGCTACATAGTTCGTAGAGCCCGCGCTGAAATACTGCGAAAAATTGCGGCCATTGGCAAACCCGCGTCCTGTGCGCATGCCATGGGACATCAATGCATACGCGACGTCCGGGGTCTTCACAACTTCCGGGTTCAACAGCAGATCGAGTCCACGTCCCAATGCAACGCCAGCCGTTGCATAGTTGGACCACCAAGTCAGCTGAACATAGCCACGGCCAAAATACGCTTGTTCAACCCCGTCATCCTCGGCGTAGGCTGCGTGGGCAGTGCCGCCATCCGCCGTCCCCATCTTGGCGTTTTTAGTGAGTGGTGTGATCAGTCCAGTGGGCGACACGATGAACTGGTCGCCATCTTGCTCAGTGATCCGCGCTGAACCGCTGGGCAGCCTCTTGACTTTTACGGGCTCGTGGTATCTGCGTCCTTTGCCGCGCCCCACTTCGTCTACGGGAGCCATCGTCATCACCCACCGGCGCTCGCGCAACATGACGGGCTGATTGTGCTTGTCCATCAGCGGGCGGCCCTTTTTGCTGAATGCTGGGCGGGTCACTGTGGTCGGAGAAGTTGTCTCCCACATGACCGTCGCCAACATGTAGGCCACATGCCGTAGATCAGTGACGCCGGGATCGCGCTCCATCATGCCCAACAAATTGAGCATGTCGGGAATGGCAGCCGAGTTGTAGCGTCCGCTCTTGCTGAATTGCGCAGTGAACTCGTTTTGGAAAATTGAGCGGTCATAGAGACCTGAATGTCCGAAATCCGTCTTCTGAAGGTTGGAGGTCATGCCGAAGAATTGAGGTTGATGTGTAGCCGCCGCAGGTCATCAAACCTTGGGCCCAGGCATCCTATGCAGAGACAAAAGGTTGTCGCAGACAGTCAGCGCATCCATTTGCAACTGATGTGACAGAGATTCGCGGCACCGAAGAAGCCTTGGGTCAACCTGGCATCAATTTTGAATACCATCGTCGAATGACCACCAATGCGCTGCAGCTCGGAAACATCACCAAACGCTTCGGCAAACTCATCGCCAACGACAGCATCAGCCTGACCCTGGCCCGGGGCGAGGTGTTGGCCCTGCTGGGCGAAAACGGTGCGGGCAAGTCCACGCTGATGTCCATTTTGTTCGGGCACTACGTGGCCGATGAAGGCAGCATCGAGGTGTTTGGGCAGCCCCTGCCCCCGGGCCAGCCGCGCGCTGCGCTGGCGGCGGGCATTGGCATGGTGCACCAGCACTTCACGCTGGCCGACAACCTCACGGTGCTGGACAACGTGCTGCTGGGCACCGAGCCGCTGTGGCAGCCCTTCTCCCGTCGCAGCGAGGCACGCACCAAGCTGCTGGCCGTGTCTGAGCAATTTGGCCTTCCGGTCAGCCCCGATGCGAAGGTAAGCAGCCTCTCGGTGGGCGAAAGGCAACGCGTCGAAATCTTGAAGGCGCTCTACCGGGGCGCCCGCATCCTCATCCTGGACGAGCCCACCGCCGTGCTCACGCCGCAGGAGAGCGAGGCGCTGTTTGACACCCTGGCGCAGATGGTGGCGCAGGGCCTGTCCATCATCTTCATCAGCCACAAACTGGGCGAGGTGCTGCGCGTGTCGCACCGCGTGGCCGTGCTGCGCCAGGGCAAGCTGGTGGCCGAGGCGCCCGCGCAATGCACCACGCAAGGTCAGCTGGCGCAGTGGATGGTCGGCCATGCGATTGAAGCGGCCGAGCGCCGCCCTGCCAAAAATGTGGGCGAGCCCCTTTGCACCCTGAGCAACGTGAGCACTGCGCCCACGGGGCGCGACCGGCTGCGGGATGTGTCCCTGACTCTGCGCGCCGGCGAGATCGTCGCCATTGCGGGTGTCAGCGGCAACGGCCAGGTGGCCCTGGCCGATGTGCTGTGCGGCGTGCGCGGCGCCACCGCGGGCCAGGTCACGCTGCGTGGCGCCCCGCTGCAAGCGCGGCCCGCATGGCTGGTGGGCCAAGGCGTGGCCCGCATCCCTGAAGACCGGCATGCGGTGGGCGTGGTGGGCGACTTGCCGGTGTGGGAAAACGCCGTGTCCGAACGCCTGCGCGGCCCCTGGTTTGCGCACCCGTGGTTCCGCGCCTTTTGGGTCAAGCGCCGCGCGGCGCGCCAGCATGCGAAGCAGGTGGCCGAAACGTTTGACGTGCGCGGCGGCGGGGCCGATGCGCCGGCCAGGTCGCTGTCGGGCGGCAACATGCAGAAGCTCATCCTGGGCCGGGCCCTGATGCCGCCGCAGGATGCGTCTGGCAACTCGGCCCCCGCGCCGCAACTCATCGTGGCCCACCAGCCCACCTGGGGGCTGGACATTGGCGCGGTGACGTTTGTGCAGCAGCAGCTCATCACAGCGCGGGACAACGGCGCCGCCGTGCTGCTGATCTCGGACGACCTAGACGAAGTGCTGGCCCTGGGCGACCGTGTGGCGGTGATGCACGACGGGCATCTGAGCGAGGCGCGGCCCGCAGAAGACTGGACGCGCGAAGCCATCGGGCTGGCGATGGCCGGTGCTACCCCCACCGTTCGGGCTGAGCCTGTCGAAGCCTTGCGCGGCGCTTCGACAGGCTCAGCGTGAACGGACTGAGAGAAGCCACACAACCACAACGATCCGTCATGAGACTCGAAAAACGCAACCACACTTCCCCCGCCGCCTACCTGCTGGCGCCGGTGGGCGCCGTGGGTTTCACATTGATCGTCAGCGCCCTGCTGGTGCTGTGGGCCGGGGCCCCCGTGGGCCAGACCTATGCGCTGCTGCTGCAAGGCGCTTTCGGTTCGGTGTTCGCGCTGACCGAAACCCTGACCCGCGCCACGCCGCTGATCCTGACCGGGCTGGCGGCGGCCGTGGCCTTCCGCGCGCGGCTGTTCAACATTGGGGCCGAAGGGCAGCTCTATGCCGGGGCGCTGGCTGCGGTGGCCGTGGGCGGGATGCACGGCGGAACGGGCCTGGAATGGTCGCCCTACCTGCTCTTTCCACTCATGATGCTGGCGGCCGCGCTGGCTGGGGCTGCGCTTCTGCTGGGCCCGGCCCTGATGAAGGCGCGGCTGGGGGTGGACGAGGTGGTCACCACGCTGCTGCTCAACTTCATCATGCTGCTGCTCGTCTCGGCCCTGCTCGACGGGCCGATGAAAGATCCGCTCTCCATGGGCTGGCCGCAAAGCGTGGCGCTGCAGGGCGACCTGGAACTGGCCAAGCTGGTGCCGCAGACGCGCCTGCACACGGGCCTGCTCTGGGCCGTGTCGCTGGCGGTGATGCTGTGGGCGCTGCTGGCGCGCACGGTGCCGGGTTTTGACATCCGCGCCGCCGGGGCCAATGCGCGGGCGGCGGCGTTTGCAGGCGTGCCCATCACCCGCACGGTGGTGCTGGTGGCCCTGCTGTCGGGCGGGCTGGCGGGGCTGGCGGGTGCTATCGAGGTGGCGGGCCGCACGAGTTATGTCACGCTCGACATGTCGCCCGGCTATGGGTACAGCGGCATCGTGATTGCCATGCTGGCGGGGCTGCACCCGCTGGGCGTGATTGCGGCGGGCACCTTTGTGGCGGGCGTGCTGGTCGGCGCCGACAGCATGAGCCGCGCGGTGGGTGTGCCCACCTACATTGCCGATGTGATCGTGGCGACCTCGTTGATTGCGGTGCTGGTGGCGGGGCTGCTGACGCAGTACCGCGTGCGCTGGAAGTGATGGTGAAGTCGCCATGCACGAACATGTTCATCAAAATTTCATGCCAAATAAGCCCCCAGCGCTTATCCATAAAGCGCTTGCAGCTATCAAAATTGAATCATCCAGGTCAAACCACCTGGAACCGCTCACGCTGAGCCTGTCGAAGCGCTGCGCCAGGCTTCGACAGGCTCAGCCCGAACGGGTGTTGCGAGTTCGTCCGTGCCGACTCCGCCGGGCGAGCCTCAGGGGGGCAGCCGCATGACCGAACTGCTCGACATCCTCGCCAACCCCGCCTTCTGGATCGCCACGCTGCGCGTGGCCACGCCGCTCATCCTGGGCACGCTGGGGGTGCTGCTGTGCGAACGCGCCGGGGTGCTCAACCTGGGCATCGAGGGCATCATGGTGGCCGGTGCCTTCACCGGCTGGCTGGCCGTATATGCCGGCTACGGGTTGTGGACCGGGGTGCTGGTGGCAGCGCTCACGGGCGCGGTGTTCGGCCTGCTGCATGCCTGGCTCACCGTGGGGCTGGCGCTGTCGCAGCATGTGTCGGGGCTGGGCATCACGCTGCTGGCCACGGCGCTCAGCTACTACGGCTACCGCGTGAGCTTTCCCAAGGTCAACACGCCCCCCACCATCGAGCCGTTTGCCGCCATGGACTGGCTGCCCATCCCCGTGCTGGCCGACCAGACACCGCTCACGCTGCTGGCGCTGCTGCTGGTGCCGCTGCTCGCCTGGGTGCTGATGCGCACGCCGCTGGGCCTGGCCGTGCGCATGGTGGGCGAAAACCCGCAAGCCGCCGAGGGCCAGGGCATTCCGGTGGCGGCCACGCGCACCGGGGCCATCGTGGCAGGCTCGGCGCTGATGGGTGTGGCGGGCTCGTTCCTCACGCTGTCGGCGTTCAACGCCTTCTTTTTCAACATGGTGAACGGGCGCGGCTGGATCTGCGTGGCGCTGGTGGTGTTTGCGTCCTGGCGGCCCGGCAAGGCGCTGCTGGGCGCGCTGCTGTTTGCGTTTTTTGATGCCCTGCAACTGCGCCTGCAGCAGGCGGGCGATGCGTGGCTGCCCTATCAGGTGTACCTGATGCTGCCCTACCTGCTGTCCATCCTGGCGCTGGTGCTGGTGGCGCGCAAGGCGGCGTATCCGCAGGCGCTGATGAAGCCGTATCGCAAGGGGGAGCGGTGAGACGGAGCGAGTGAACCCGCCATGTCCGCTCGGCCCCTCAGGATTCCATCACGCCTTGTGGTCCGACCACACGGCCAACTCGTTGCCACTGGGCTCGGTAAAGTGAAAGCGCCGCCCTCCTGGAAAGTCGAACACCGGTTTGACGATGTGGCCCCCCGCCTGCACCACCTTGGCCAGCGTGGCTTCAAGGTCTGCGCTGTAGAACACCAGCAAGGCGCCGCCAGAGGCCGCGGTGGAGCACAGGTCCGCCTGAAAGAAGCCTCCGTCCAGCCCCTGGCCCGAGAACGCGGTGTACGCCGGTCCATAGTCCACGAAGACCCAGCCAAAGGCCTGTTCAAAGAACGATTGGGTGGCAGGCAAATCACGTGCCGCAAACTCGACGTAGTTCAGCTTTTCATGTGCGTTCATACGAGAAACCTTTCTTCGCAAGATCCCGCAGTGTGCCTGCGCGACCCGCCAAAAATCTACACTCCATCACCATGCTCGACCTGCTCATCACCCACGCCACCCTCCCCGACGGCCGCCAGAACATGTCCATCGCCGTCCAGGGCGGCCGCATTGCCGAGGTGACCGAGGGCCTGCAGGCCCCCGCGCACGAAACGGTGGATGCAGATGGTCTGCTGGTGAGCCCGCCATTTGTGGACGCGCATTTCCACATGGATTCCACGCTGAGCTACGGCCAGCCGCGCGTGAACGACAGCGGCACGCTGCTGGAAGGCATTGCGCTGTGGGGCGAGCTCAAGCCCACGCTGACGCACGAGGCCATCGTGCAGCGCGCGCTGCAGTATTGCGACATGGCCGTGGCGCGCGGCCTGCTGGCCATTCGCAGCCATGTGGACACCAGCCACGACAGCCTGCTGCCCGTGCAGGCGCTGCTCGACGTGAAGCAGCGCGTGGCGCCCTACCTGGACCTGCAGCTGGTGGCGTTTCCGCAAGATGGCGTGCTGCGCAGCCCGAGCGGGTTGGCCAACCTGAAGCGTGCGCTGGACTTGGGCGTGGACGTGGTGGGCGGCATCCCGCACTTCGAGCGCACCATGGCCCAGGGGGCGGAGAGCGTGAAGATCCTCTGCGAACTGGCAGCCGCGCAGGCCAAGCGCGTGGACATGCACTGCGACGAATCCGACGACCCCCACTCGCGCCACGTCGAAACCCTGGCGTTTGAAACCCAGCGCCTGGGCCTGCACGGCCGTGTGACCGGTTCGCACCTCACCTCCATGCACAGCGTGGACAACTATTACGTGAGCAAGCTCATCCCGCTAATGGCCGAAGCCGACCTGGGCGTGGTGGCCAACCCGCTCATCAACATCACCCTGCAGGGCCGCCACGACACCTACCCCAAGCGCCGGGGCATGACGCGCGTGCCCGAGCTGATGGCGGCGGGCCTGACGGTGGCCTTTGGCCACGACTGCGTGCTGGACCCGTGGTACAGCGGCGGCAGCGCCGACATGCTGGAGGCCGCGCACATGGGCCTGCACGTGGGCCAGATGACCAGCCAGGCAGCCATGCGCCAGTGCTTTGATGCGGTGACGACCAACCCCGCGCGCCTGCTGGGGCTGGAGGGCTACGGCCTGGCCCCGGGCTGCCATGCCGACTTTGTGCTGCTGCACGCACGCAATCCGGTGGACGCCATCCGCCTGCGGGCGACGCGCCTGGGCGTGTGGCGGCGCGGGCAGCGCATTGCCAGCCAGCCCGCCCCCACGGCATCGCTGCGCCTGCCGGGGCGGCCAGAGAGCGTGGAATTTTTGTAACCCGCCACTGGCCCGCAGTACCCGCAGTGCGCATAGCACGGGGGCACGAAGTGGGGGTCCTGCAAGCCAGTCCAAATTTTGGATAAAAACAGGCTCGACCGCTTATCCATCAAGCGCTGATAGCTATCAATTTGGCAGCAATACCTGTGCAACTTCAAAGGCCGACAGGTGGTTGGCCAGGTGCATGGCATGGGCCTGCTCGTACTGCGCGCGGTGGAGCGCACCATAGGCAAAGTGCGGCTGCAGCGGCCCGGTGTGGGCGCCAAAGTCCGCCACGGCCTGGCGCAGGCGGGCCAGGGACTGAGCGGCTGGAGCGCTGGCATTCAGGGCCGGTGCGCCGGGGATGGGCTCGGCCAGGTTGTGGCTCATGCGGCCGCGCCAGGCAAACGCCGCAAACGCCGCCGCACCCAGCGTGTCCTGGAACCAGGCCGGCTTGGGCTTTGGAAAACCTTGCATCGAGAACTCGATGCTCTGCGCGCAATGCGCCAGCGTTTCGGACCAGCTCCAGGCCGTGGCGGTGTCCAGAGGCGCCGCTGCGCCCGCTGCCAGACGCTCGACCTCGGCCATGGCCTCGCTGAGGCGGCCGAACACCAGTTGCCGGTCGTGCGCCGGGCGGTACAGCAGGGAATAGGCCACTGCGCCCGCGCCCACGGCCCCACCGGCTGCAGCCGCCAGCGCGGCACCGGAGCGCATGAACGAGCGGCGCGTGGCAGCGGGCCCTGGAGTGTCCGGGACGGCCGGGGCGGCAGGGGTGAACGCGGGGGATGAGGGGGATGCACCGGAGTCCGGTGAAACGCCAGGAGGTGTTGTTGCCATGCGGGGACAAGCTCACTTGCACGTTGGGATGGCGTGTGAACGCCGAGGCGGCGATTTTGCGGCGACACCGCGCCGCCCCACCGTCAGCCACCCGACACAAGCCGCACAGCCTTGCTGACCTGCGGCGAGTTGCACTGCTGCCCCGCTGCCCTGCTGCCCTGCTGTCGGCAGGTGCAGCGGCTCACGCGGCGGCAGAAAGGCCGACTGCGGGTTTCGCTGGCGCGGTCGCACTCATCTCCACGCGGTTGCGGCCCCGTTGCTTGGCCAGATACATGGCCTCGTCGGCCCGCTGCAGGGCGGTGTCGGGCGCATCGGCGGGGCCGGCCAGCGTCACGCCGATGCTCACCGTGACCCGAAGCAGCGCGACTGCGCCCGCGCGCACCGGGGTGTTCTCGACCAGGGCGCGCAAGCGCTCGGCCACGGCCAGCGCACCTGCGCCGTCCGCGTTGGGCAGAAAGATGCCGAACTCCTCGCCACCCAGGCGGCCCATCGCGTCTTCCTTGCGCAGGCAGCGCTGTGCCACGCGCACGAAATGGCGCAACACCTCGTCGCCACACTGGTGGCCGTGGCTGTCGTTGACCTGCTTGAAGTGGTCCACGTCCAGCACCAGCACGGGCAGAGGCTGGCCGGTTCGCTGGGCGCTGCTGATGGCCTTGTCGAGCAGCGTCAGAAAGGCGCGGCGGTTGAACACATTGGTCAGCGGGTCCACCTCGGCCAGGTGGCGCAGCTCGTTGGTGATGAACTCATTGGTCAGCATCACGGCTCCAAAGCCGATCAGCACCAGGGCACCAGTGGCCTCCAGCACCACGATGTACGAAAGTGCCGACAGCAGCGCCCCTTCCACCGGTGGCTGGGGCAACACCAGCGCAAACGCCAGCGGGCGAATCAGCACAAACACGCCATGGCCCCCCACAATGCCCGCCAACAGGTAGCGCGCAGGCACCCGGTGAAAGCCGCCGTGCGCCAGCGTGCGTGCAGTGAGGATGAAACACACCCCAGTCATCAGCCCCAGCAGCATGAAGCGCACGCCGGGGTCGTTCCGCTCCACTGTGAAATAAAGGGCCGCCGCCGTGAGCCCCGCGAGCGCCAGAGCCGCCACGCCGTGCGGCGGCGGCGACCGGCCCATGTAGGCGCGGCTGCCCATCCAGCACAGATACCCGGTGAGACTGACGCTCACCTGCGCCACGAACACCGAAACGGCCACTGGAACCCAGTCGCGGGCCAGCAGGCTGGCGCTGAACACCGAACTGCTGACAAAGGCCAGCACCCACACCCGAAGCCCCGGTATCTGGCGGTTGAAGCACCACACCGCAAACAGAACGACGGTGACCAGCACCGACAAAAGCGCCGCGAGGATGATGAGGGTGGGGCTGTGCACGGAGGACTATGCTGAGTGCGGTGGGCGGGGGCCCGGTCGGCGACGGGCGTGTGGCAGGCGGCGCGTGGGGGGTTTAAGCAGTATGAGGAGCGTGGGCCCGCAGTTGGCGCCATGTTACCCGAGCCCTTACGGCAGTCTCACGCCCACCACGGCAAAGCCTCCGGGCATGGGCACAGGCAGGGCACCTCCCATTGCGCCCCTGTTCTGCCCCTGTTCGGCGTTAACGCGCGCCGATCAGCCCTGCACGTTGCACTCGCGGCGCAGCAGCGCCAGCGCGTCGTGCAACTGGTAGTCCATGTCGCTGAGCAAGGTTTTCTCGGCGTCCTGCACAAAGCCGGTCCACAGCGCCAGGTAATCCTGCTGGTGCAACCCGGGCGCGTGGGTGCGGATGAAATCGGCCGCCAGCGTGGGCTGCAGGCCGGACTTGCGCGCCTTGCGCACCAGGCTGGCGGCGGTCTTCTCGGTCAGCAGGGTCTTCTTGGGCACACCGGCGGCCACGCACAAAAACAGGGTCAGCAACGAATGCTCGTCATCGTTGCCCTCGGTGGCCCGGGTCCAGGTCTTGGTGGCGGGCTGGGGCGGCTCGGCGTCTTCGTCCAGCGTGTCCAAGCTGTGGTGCAGGGCCTCGACCTCGGCCAGCGGGTCGTCCAGCAAAAAGTAGCGCGCACGGAACGCCGCCATGGGCCGCAGCAGGTTGCGCAGCGGCGTGGTGGACTGCAGCAGCTTGGGCAGGTCGGCCAGCACGGCGCTGCAGTGCGCCGCCACGGCATCGTGCAGCGGCTGGGGCAGCCCGGGCGGCAGGCGCAGCGCCGTGGGCACGGGCACCTTCTTCTTGCGCAGGCTTGTCACCAGTCTTTCAAACGCGGGGGCGCTGGGCCATTCGCCCGCCGCCATGGCCTGCGGGGCCAGGGCCTGCATCAGCAGCCCGGTGCGGATCACGGCCTCAGCGTCGGCCCCGGCGGATTCCAGCTCGTCGGTGTCCAGGTCGTACTGCGCGGCCAGCCACTCGGCGGCGGCAATGGCCTCACCAATCTGGCTGCGCCGGGCCAGCTCGGCGCGGTAGTCGGCATGGCTGCGCAGCGACCAGGCGGCCAGCAGCGGGGTTTCGGCATCGGCATACCCGGCCATGCCGAAGTTGCTGCTCTCGGGCATGGCGATCAGGCGCTTGAGCATGTCCGAGCCGCCCTTGGACCGCGACAGAAAGGAGTTGTCGCGCAGCGAAACCGCCGCCTTGGCCAGGTCGCCGCCCGTGGTCTCCAGCAGGTACAGGCTGATGAGGTTGACCATGCGGTCGCGCGCTTTTTCCAGCTCGGGCCGCAAAAACTCGCTGCCAAAGTAGCGCGCAATCTGCACCATACCCTTCGGCGCATCGGTGTGAATGGCCGCCAGCCGGTCCGCATCCAGGATGCCGTGCTGCACGCCGTGCACCAGCGCCTTTTCAAAAAAAGGACGGGCGTCGTGCAGTTGCAGTGCATTCGCTGCTGCAGCCGGCTGGGCATCAAAGGAAGGCGTATCGGGCTGGGTCATGTGGATATCCATCGCGCTTCGCGCTGCTCATGGGCTATGAAACTGTCGCGGCCCATACCAGGACCGCCGCGCAAGGGCCGCCCCGCCGCGCTGGCGGTGTCCCCCTTCCCGAATGGCGCAGCCGTTCGAGAGAAGGGGGAAGGCGCGCAGCGCCTCAGGGGGTTGTTTCTAGATCGCGGATTCTTCGTCGGAACCACGTGCGGCCGGAGTGGCCTTGCCCCGGTCGGTTTCGCTGGTCTCGAACTTGCCGTCGTCTTCCTCGGCGGGCGTCTCGTCGCCCTCTTCCAGGCCCAGGTCAAAGGCACGGGCCTTGGCGCGCAGCACCAGTAGCATCTCGATGAACAGGTCGCGGCATTCATAGCGCAGCAGCCAGGCCATCTGCATCCAGTCGCGGTCGGCCACTTCGTCCTGGTCCACGCGCGGCTGCACGTAGCCCGAGGCCAGCAGCTCATCGTCGCTCAGCGTCACACCGTAGTCTTCGGTCGCGTCAAAGGTTCCGGTGCGGGCAAAGGCCTCCACGCGGCTCCACTTCTCGGCAAAGTAGTTGGCCAGGGCCTCGGCGCCGCCCTCCAGGTCGCCAATGGCGGTCAAAAACTCCACCGGGTCGGCATCGTCGCGAAAGACCACGGCATTGACCATGTTGCGCAAATGCGTGTGGGTGAGGTCCTTGTACTGCTTCTCCAGCACCATGGCGCGAGCGAACTGCTCGGGCGTGACCAGCATGTTGACCACGGACGCCTTGGAGTCGTCGTACTCGCGCATCACGGCCAGGATGTCCTTGGGCGCCAGTTGGTCCAGCACCACCATCAGCGCGCCGTCGCCGTCAGTGTCGGCCAGCTCGGCCAGGGCCGATTCGGCGCCCACGATGTCACCGGCCGCAATGAGGCTGGTGGTTTTGGTGATGAGGGCGAGGTGGTTGCGGTCACTCATGGTCATTCTTTCCGGTCGAAGCCTGCGTCGGCCAGCCAGTTGGCGCTGGACTCTTCGCGCGTGCGGCTGTTTTGCGGGTCCACCGCATCGTCGGCGCTCAGTGCGTTGTAGTCGTCGTCGTGCTCGGCGGCGTCTTCGCCGTCGTCCTCGCCATCGCTGTCGTCATGCATGGCCGATGCAGGGGCCATGCGGGCGTGTTGTTGCAGGTATTCGAGCCCCGCAGCCACGGCCATGAAGCGCGCACCTTGCGGCTCGCGCAGCACCGTCTGCGCCAGGCTCTGCGCCCAGGGCTCCAGCGCCACCGCGTGGGTCAGGCTGTGCCAGTCGGGCAAGGCGTCCACGGGCTGGCCCAGCAGGTGCTCGACGGCGGCAGGGTTGGTGAACCGAAAGCCCCGGTGGAACACCACGGCCACCATCTCCGGGGCCAGCTCCATCATCTGCACCAGAAAGGCAATTTCGTTGCGCTTTTCGGCCAGGCGTTTGCGCAGCACATCGTTGCCTTCGGAGTCGGAGACCAGGTCATCCAGCTCGGCCTGGTAGGCGGAACGCAGGTCATGAAAGTAGGGAGAAAGTTTCACTGGGGAGAAGAGGAAGAAGAAAGGATGCGCGCCGAATAGGCCTGCCAGATCTCTTGCGCGGTCTGCAGCGGGTCGTCCAGCAGGTTGCGGCGGCGGTTGTCGTCGTAGGCCTGGCGGGCTTCGTCGTCCGACAGCACCTCGTAGGCCTTTTGCACCAGGGCAAAACGCTGGGCGGCGTCGGGCGCGTCGTTGCGGTCGGGGTGGTAGAACGCGGCCTTCTGGCGATAGGCCTTTTTGATGTCGGCCAGCGACGCATTCGCCGCCAGCCCCAGCGCACCGTAGTGGTCAGCAGCAGTCATGAAGCAGGATTCGCAGGGTGGGTGGCAAACAAAGACCGGCACCGGCCATGCGGCACATGGCCAGCGAGAGCCTGCATCAGCCCCCCAGGCTCACGAACACGTTCTGCACGTCGTCGTTGGCGTCGATGGCGGCCAAAAAGGCTTCCACTTCCTCCAGCTGTTCGGGCGAGAGGTTGGCCGGGTTCACCGGGTTCTTGGGCTTGTAGCCCAGCTTGGCGGTCAGCACCGTGAAGCCCTGCGCGGGCAAGGCGCGGCTCACCAGGTCCAGGTCGGTCGGGTCGGTCCAGAAGACGGTGGTGCCTTCTTCGTCGCCCGCTTCAAAGTCTTGCGCACCGGCTTCGATGGCGGCCAGCTCGGGGTCGGCATCCGCATTGGCAGGCTCGGCTTCGATGATGCCCACATGGTTGAAGTCCCACGCCACCGAGCCGGAGGTGCCCAGTTGCCCCTTGCGGAACAGCACGCGCATCTCGGGCGCCGTGCGGTTGACGTTGTCGGTGAGGCATTCGACCATCACCGCCACCTGGTGCGGGGCAAAACCTTCGTAGATCACGCGCTCGTAGTTGACGGCATCGGCACCGGTGCCAGAACCTTTCTTGATGGCGCGCTCCAGCGTGTCCTTGGGCATCGATGCCTTGCGGGCCTGCTCGACCACCAGGCGCAGGCGCGAGTTGCTGGCTGGGTCGGCGCCGCCGCGTGCGGCCACGGTGATTTCCTTAACCAGCTTGCCAAACAGCTTGCCCTTGGCATCGGCCACCAGGGCCTTGCCTTTTGCTTTCCACTGCGCGCCCATGGGGTTCCCTTTGTGTGTGGGGGTTGGTGAGGGGTGTTTGCCGCAGGTCGCCCCGCGCGGCAAAACCCTATATTTTATCCGGTGCCCTGCAACCCTGGTTGGGGCCGGGCCAGCGTGTAACCTCGGCAGCAACCCCCACGTCCCCGTCCTCACCCGCCCTGCCCCGTTTTCCAGACCCCCACCCCATGCTCAACACCCTGTGGCTCGGCTTTTTCATCACGGCGGCTGTGGCCGCGCTGGCGCAGTGGCTGGTGGGCGGCAATGCCGACATCTTCTCGGCCATGGTGCAGGCGCTGTTCCAGATGGCGAAGCTGTCGGTGGAGGTGATGGTGCTGCTGTTCGGCACCCTCACGCTGTGGCTCGGGTTCTTGCGCATCGCCGAAAAGGCGGGCCTGGTGGACGCCCTGGCGCGCTGGCTGGCGCCGCTGTTTGCCAAGCTCATGCCCGGCGTGCCGCGCGGCCACCCGTCGCTCGGGCTCATCACCATGAACTTTGCGGCCAATGCCCTGGGGCTGGACAACGCCGCCACGCCCATCGGCCTGAAGGCCATGAAGTCGCTGCAGGAGCTGAACCCCGAGCCCGACACCGCCACCAACGCGCAGATTCTGTTTCTGGTGCTCAACGCCTCATCGCTCACGCTACTGCCCGTCACCATCTTCATGTACCGGCTGCAGCAAGGCGCGCCCGACCCGACGCTGGTCTTTCTGCCCATCTTGCTGGCCACGTCCGCGTCCACCCTGGTGGGCCTGCTCTGCGTGGCCGTGGTGCAGCGCCTGCCGCTGTACAGCCCCGTGGTGCTGGCCTATCTGCTGCCCGTGGCGCTGGTGCTGGGTGGCTTCGTGGCGCTGCTCACCACGCTCAGCGCCGCCGCCCTGGCCTCGCTGTCGTCGCTGCTCGGCAATCTCACGCTGTTTGCGCTGGTGGTGCTGTTTGTGGCGCTGGGCGCGTGGCGCAAGGTGCCGGTGTACGAGGCCTTCATCGACGGCGCGCGTGAAGGCTTTGACGTGGCCAAGGGCCTGCTGCCCTACCTGGTGGCCATGCTGTGTGCGGTAGGCGTGTTTCGCGCCTCGGGGGCATTGGGCTATGTGCTCGATGGCATCCGCTGGTGCGTGACCACGCTGGGCGCCGACGCCCGGTTTGTGGACGCCCTGCCCACCGCCCTGGTCAAGCCGTTTTCGGGCAGCGCGGCGCGCGCCATGCTGATCGAGACCATGCAGACCCAGGGCGTGGACAGCTTTGCCGCGCTGGCCGCCGCCACGGTGCAAGGCAGCACCGAAACCACCTTCTATGTGCTGGCCGTGTACTTCGGGGCCGTAGGCATTCAGCGAGCCCGGCACGCGGTCGGCTGTGCGCTACTGGCCGAGTTGGCGGGTGTAGTGGCGGCGATTGGGGTGAGCTATTGGTTTTTTGGGTGAGCGCGCCCGGGCGACAAAGGGCAAACGTGCTGCAGTTGGCTGACCCGCCCGTGAAGCCAAACGGCGGCCCCCTACCGACACCCCGTGCAAGACCCCAGTACCTGAGCAAAACTCCGATACAAAACAACGACCAATCTCACGTTTTGTTCCACCAGTCCCACCGCGCCTGCGTCTAGCATGCGAGCCGCTCGGACCTGGATGGCAGACGGACTGCACAGCGGTTCTGCGGGGCCGCGCCGGGCATCGGCCACCACACACAACATCGGCAGGCAAACCCAAGATCATGGAAACCCCAACCGCAGCTAAAGACAAGTTTCAACAGTGGGCAGAAGGCATCAACAATGCCGCCCCCGGTGACGTGCGCTGGAACCAGTGGGACTGTGAAGTCCAGCTCGCACTCAGCGAGTTCAACCAGCACTTGCAGGGCGTCGCAAACTACGTTCCTCCAGACTGGCGCTTCATCAAATCCATGCTGTGGGTGGAATCCGGGGCGGGCAATGCGCAATGGCGCATCAAACCCATGCAGATCGGTGTCGCGGGCGACCCTGGGCTCAAGGCGTTTCTGTCGGGCGAAGAAGGTGGAGAGCTGATCCTGCCGCCCCTCTGGCGCGGCCGCCTCACCATGGACTCTGCCCGCACCATGCCCGCCCACAACATTCGGGCAGGCATCGGCTATCTGCTGATGCGCATGGCGTATTTCGAACACCAGGAAGTGCCCTCTTCAGACCCTGCGATCCACGAGACGTCCGTAAAAAAAGGGGACAGCCTGAGCCGCATCGCCCAAGAGCAAGGCACGACGGTCGGCATGCTGCAACGCATGAATGCCAACACGGCGGTGCTGCGAATCGGCCAAAGGCTGATCTTCAAGAAAGCCTCCATACAACGCGTGATCACCGGCTGGCGCCCCCTGACGTCGCAATTGGCCCTGACCCGCTACAACGGCGAAGGCGACCCCCACTACGCCCGCAAGCTGGACCACGCCATGGCGGTAGTGCGGGCTGGCAAGGAAGTCTCATGCGTTCCCTGATGGCTGCCGCCTGTTCCCATCAACGCCTCGCCTTGTCGGTGCTGTGGGCCGTGTGCGCGCTGGCAGCCCCCGCCAGCGCGATCGCGTCTGTCCAAGACTGCGACGCATACTCCCAGGCGGACAGGCTCACATGCCTTGGCAAAGCAGCCGCCGCCAGCGAGGTCGAATTGACGCAGGCACGCACCGCGTTGGCATCCGCCATCGACCGCTGGGACGAAGATGCCAAGTACAAAGCGGCAGCCCGGCGCCAGCTGGATGCCGCAGACCAAGCGTTTGCAAAGCACCGCACTGCACACTGCAAGCTGCAGCAGGCCCTGGGTGGCGGCGCGGTCGGCAATGGGCTGGAAATGCGCCGGTTGCTGTGCGTGGGAGCATTGAACACCGCTAGGGCTGCGCAGCTGTCGGAAATGGCAAAGGGGTTGCCGCAACGATAAATACTCAGTCCATTACCCGCTCGCGCTGCGACAACACCAGTCTGCGCGAGTTCAACGACTGCTAAAGGTTGGCGGCGGTCATGCGGGAGGCGTACGCGAATGAGTACTATCGGCCACAAGCGGACACTCAGTTAATACAAAGAATGAACCTCATATTTCGATGGCGTGAAATACAAGGAAGACCAAGAGCCAGCTGTGTTGCAGATATCGACTTGGCAGGAGGATTCAGTCCGATCGCTCGACTGCTCGATTGTGGTGTTCCCGGGCTTGGGGGAAGTTTGAATGATTGGCTTCGTGAGGGTATCAACCTAGCAGTCGCAGCGGAGCAACTTCCTTTGGGTGCTCCTCCGTATGGCTGGAGTGGCAGTGAATGTTGTGCCGAAATTGGCGGAGAGCTAACCAGCGTGTCCTATTTATATGAAAGCCGATTTGAAGAGAAAGTGCTCACAAGTGATTTTCGACATACGCTCGAAAAATGGCTGGATTTCCAACAGTCTGGGCCCGGCTCGGTTGTGCATCAACACATGATTGTGACTCTCTAACGATGGCGCTGCTATCAGCTCTTGGTTCGATGCAGAATCCGCGCTGTAAGGCCGGACCCGGCCAAAAGCGGCCACTTCGGGAGCTTGGGCAACTACATGGATGCGCTGTTTGAACTGGCTTTAATTCTGGCGCTGCACTGGCGTATTGGGCTCTTAACTCTCGTCGCGGTGGGCATCGCGGTTTTTCTAGCGGCGACATTGAGCTGGTTCACCGGTTGGTACGGCATCATGTTGATACTGCTCAGCTTCGGTGCCGGTATGCTTTGGGAAGGTTCTGCTCAGCGAGCCAACCGCATCGTGGCGGGAGCAACAAGAAGAAAGACGTAAAGGCAGAAATCGGCCAGAAGCAGCCGACGACAGCTAGATGAAGCAGACGCTCGACTTCAAAGGTAAACAGCCTGCAACAAGTTGAGCCACTCGCTTTCTAAGTATGGAGGTTCATGAAGAAATTAGGCACCAGCCCACGCCGAATCTTCTTCTCCCAAACTTCGACCCACGGGCTGCCCATCCTCCAGAAACCTAAACATTGATGAAGGAATGCAATTACTTCCTCTTTTTTTCCTAGCTCTACCAATTCTTTGGCTAGGCGCATCGTTGGGCCAAATGACCTAAGTTGCGGCGAGCCTCGGTTCCTCGCAGAAGTGTGGAGTTCTTGGAGCGCAAGCTCAACATCGCCTCGACGCAATGCAAGGAGACCAAGAACCGTATGGCCCGCAAACAGGGCATTTCCGGCGTTCCAGTTCTCTTCAAATAATGAAGCAAGCTCAATAGCCCTGTGCGCGATAGCCTCTGCTTCAGAAAAATTTCCCAGGTCGTAGGCACCAAAAGCAGCAGCAGCGACCGCGTAGAAGGCTTCTTGTTGAGTAGTTGCCTTTTTCCACTCGGAGAACGAAATGGTAGCCCTCGCCAATCGCGCCTTCCTCATGCGCCGATGCATAGACGGTGTTATCAAAAGACGCTCGCTCTCGACCTCCCAGCTGACTCTTTTCACGCGGCGTTTTGGCATTGAAATCTATGACGATCTTGTTCTAGCAACCCGCAGGATAAACCGGTTGCGCTGACCGCTTTGCGCAGCGGTGCTCAACGTTGCCTTCTGGCCCGTAGCGGCCGCTCAGATCAGGCGCTTGGCTGGCGCGAAATTAATGCCCTGCATCTGTCGGCAGAGCGCTCAATGAACCAGCCCCGGCGAGCAGTGCAATGCATTCTTTGGCGCGTCGTATGCCTCTTTCGGCGATTTCCCCCCTGCAAATTTCCTCCAGCATTCGAGCCAGATCAGCCGCATCATTCCAATTCAATGGGTCAGACTTACCTGTAACCTGCTCGGAAAACGAGGGAGTTCCGTATCCGGTCCGCCTCCCCAACTCGCTTAGCTTTACTGGCAACCTGAGAGTGAAGATTTGGCCTCCTTTTCCTTCGAGCAGCAGGAAGTAAGAGCCTGCCGTCCCGCAGGACGTCAGCCATTGCAATACGAGCAATCCATGGAAATTTCATAGAGTTGGAATCTTCTAGTGGGGCTGTCGTCGTGATGTCTACTTCGGAGCCCGCTTTTGGCCGATAGTACGCGTTCGATGAAGCAGGTCGGGTGGCTGCAATCGCTGCGTAGCCGTCATTCGTCCGCACAGCCCGTACATCACGTCAAACCGATCTGTGAGAAAGGGCTTTCAGCGTTAAATGTCTAGCGTTTTTTGGCTCCAGCGCTTAACCATCAAGCGCTAACAGCTATAAATTTCATAGCCATCAACACCATCAATCGGCAGCCTCGCTTGCGCGCTCTCGATGCCCACTTTCGACACCCCAGTCACTCCGGCGCGCTCAACCCTTGCTCCCATTCCGCCAACTGCTCATTCGTCGCAATCAGCCGCCCCACCAGCAGCTTGATGAAGGCCTTGTCAAATCGTGACTGCAAGTCCTCCGACGCTTCGCGCAGCGCGGGGTTGCGCACCTTGAGAACCAGTACCTCGGTTTCGGCCACGGCGGTGGCGGTGCGCAGGCGGTTCTCGGGGTGCAGGTAGGTCATCTCGCCCAGGGTGACGCCGGGGCCCAGGGTGCTGAGGGTCCAGCCCTGGCGGCTGACGGCGACCTGGCCTTCGATGAGGATGCAGAACGAATCGCCGGGCGTGTTCTCGCGCATCAGCACGGTGCCCTGCTCCAGGCGGCGCCAGTTGCCCAGGCGCATCAGCTCCCACAGCGCCACGTCATGGAAGTCGGCAAAGAACGGCAGTGCGCGCAGGGCGGCAAAACGCTCGGCCTCGGTGTCTTGCGAGCGTTGGCGGGGCAGGCTTTGGTGCGCGGCCAGCAAGGCCTGGGCAAAGGCGTCCCAGGTGGCAAAGCGGTCGGCGGGCTGCTTGGCCAGGGCGCGCAGCAGCACCTCGTCCACATGCGGGGGCAGCGATGCGCGCAGCAGACTCGGTGGTGTGGGCGCCTCGTTGCTGATCTTGTAGAGGGTGGCGAAATCGGTGTCGCCGTCAAAGGGGCGGCGGCCGGTGAGCAGCTCGTACACCACCACAGCCAGCGAGAACATGTCGCTGTGGTGCGTGAGGTCGTGCTCGCGCACCTGTTCGGGCGACATGTATGACGGCGAGCCCACCAGGCCCGACAGCTGCGTGGCGTCGCTGCGCAGCGACAGCGCGGCGCCGAAGTCGGTCAGCTTCACGTCGCCATCTCGCGCCAGCATCAGGTTGGCGGGCTTGATGTCGCGGTGCACCAGGCCTTCACGGCAGGCGTAGTCGAGCGCGTTGCAGCACTTGTAGGCAATGTCCAGCACCTGGGGCACGGGCAGCAGCGTGTCGGGCGTGGCAAAGGCCGACAGGGGCTGACCGTCCACATACTCCAGCACCAGATAGGGCGGCAGCGCCTCTTCGTCGGCGTCGAGCAGGCGCACGATGTGGGGGTGGCGCAGGCGGGCGGACAGCGCGGCCTCGTTGCGCAGCAGCTTGCGGTAGCGCTCGGCCTGCTCGGGCTGTTTGAGCAGGTAGGCATGGGTCTGCTTGATGGCCACCTTGCGGCCCCGAAAGCCGTCGAGCCCCAGGTAGACGATGCCGCTGGCACCACGGCCCAGTTCGCGCTCGATGCGGTACTTGCCAATGTTGGCGGGCGGTGCCGACGTGGCGGTGGTGGCAGTGGTGGCCATGGCGGGGCTCCCGGAGAGGGTGGGCGAGTCAGGCGGGGTCAGGCTCCGGCCAGCGCCTGTTCAAAATCGGCCAGCAGGTCTTCCACCTCTTCCAGGCCCACCGACAGCCGGATCATGCCGTCGGCAATGCCCATGGCGGCGCGCACATCGGGGCCGGCCTCCCAGAAGATGGTGTGAGCCACGGGGATGATGAGCGTGCGGCTGTCTGCCAGGCCCGTGGCCTTGATGGGCAGCTGCAGGCGGTTGCACACGGGCAGGCACTGGGCTGCGTCGCGCAGCTCGAACGACAGCAGCCACGAACCCGCCTTGAGGTGCTTGCGCGCAAAGGCGTGCTGGGGGTGCGATTCAAGCATGGGGTACAGCACGCGCGAGATGGCAGGATGCGCCTCAAGGTATCGCGCCAAGGCCAGCGCGGTGGCGCTGGTGCGCTCCATGCGCAGGGTCAAGGTTTCAGCGCCCAGAGCGAGCTGCTGTGCGGCATGGGACGACAGCGTGCCGCCCATGTCGCGCAGGCCTTTCTTGCGCAGCTGTTGCAGGCCCCAGCCCTTGCCATCGCCCTTGCGGTAGGGCGCAAAGATGTTGGGGTAGCCCGACCAGTCGAACAGCCCTGTGTCGGTCACGGCGCCGCCCAGGGCCGCGCCCTGCCCGCCGATGCTTTTGGTGAGCGAATTCACCACCAACCCCGCACCCACAGAGGAGGCACGGAACAGGTAGGGCGATGCCACGGTGTTGTCCACCACGTACAGCAGCCCGTGCTGTTGGCACAGCGCGCCAATGCCTTCGAGGTCGGGGATCTGCGTGCCGGGGTTGGCAATGGTCTCCACAAACACCATGCGGGTGTGGGGACGCAAGGCGGCGGCCACGTTGGCGGCGTCGGTCACGTCGACCATGGTCACTTCGATGCCCAGGTCGGCCAGTGTGCCAAACACGCTGTTGGTGTTGCCAAACACGAACTGGCTGGCCACCACGTGGTCGCCCGCCTTGAGCAGCGTGAGGAACACCGCGCAGATGCCCGCCATGCCGGTGGCAAACGCGATGGTGCCCTGCCCGCCTTCCATCTGCGTGATCTTGGCCTCCAGCGCCGCCGTGGTAGGCGTGCCCTGGCGCGCGTAGTTGAAGCCGCCCTTGGCCGTGCCCTGGAAGACGGCGATCAGGTCTTCGACCTTTTCATAGCCGTATTGCACGGACGTGTGGATGGGCTTGTGGATGGCGCCGTGCTCAGCGCCGCCCAGGCGGTCGGCGTGCACGATCTGGGTGGTGAATTGGTGGTTGGTCATGGAATTTACCGGTCCGGAGCGATGTGTTCGGCGTAGTCGTAGAGGGCGCCCAGGATGTCCTGCGCGCGGTCGTCGTCGGCGGTTTCGGAAAGCGCGTCGATTTCAGAAAACAACTGCTCCACCGTGCGTGCCCCGCCCTGCCCGTCAAACAGGCAGGCGGCGCGGTGGGCCTCCCAGCGCTCGGCCTCCTCGGGCAAAAGGGTTTGCGGAAAGTTGCGCGCGCGGTAGCGCCACACCAGCTCGCCCAGACGCGGGTCGTCAAACCCCGTGCGGGCAGTGGCCAGCTTGGCGCCGGACAGGCTGCGCAGGTCGTTCAAATGGCGCCGGTCGTTGTTGCCCACAAAGCCGCCATACAGGTCCTGGTCCACATCGGGCGCGGGCTCTTGCGGCCGGGCAAACACGGCGGGCCAGATGCCGCTCATGTCGGGCAGGCAGCGCGCCACATCGGCGTGTGCGGCGGCCTGCGCCAGGTCGATGCCCCAGCGCTGCGCCAGCGCGGGGGTGAGCGTGTTCACGTTGCCCACCACCATGGGCGACTTGTTGAGGTGGATGGTCTTGATCGGCAGGCGTGCCACACCTTCGGGCAGGTCGGCCGCGCGGGTGAACATGCGCAGGCGGAGGTCGTCCACGTTCAGCGTGGCCAGCTCGCGCGGGTCGTGGGCCAAGTCCCACGCGATCAGCTCGTTCTTGTTGGTGGGGTGGCTGGCCAGCGGCCACATCACGGCCAGGCAGCCCCGCTCTGCCGGGAACATGCCCGACACATGCAAAAAAGGCCGCGCCGTGGCTGCGGTGGCGGGCAGGCGCAGCTCGGCGGCCACGCGGTCCTTCTTGTGCAGGCCGAGGGCAAAGTCAAACAGCTTGGCGTTGTGCTGCCGGATGAGGCGGGCCAGCGCGATGGTGGCGCGCACGTCCGACAGCGCATCGTGCGCGGCTTCGTGCACCAGGCCGTTGGCCTTGGAGAGGTGTTCCAGCTTGAAGCTGGGCGCGCCGTCGTCCTTCTTCGGCCAGGTGATGCCGTCGGGCCGCAGCGCATAGGTCATGCGCACCACGTCCAGCAGATCCCACCGGCCGCACTGGTTCTGCCACTCGCGCGCATAGGGGTCGATGAGGTTGCGCCAGAACATGAAGCGCGTGATCTCGTCGTCAAACCGGATGGTGTTGTAGCCCACGCCGATGGTGCCGGGCTGGGCGAATTCGGCCTCGATGCGGTTGGCAAACTCGCGCTCGGGCAGGCCTTTTTCGAGGCACAGCTGGGGGGTGATGCCGGTGAT
The DNA here is from genome assembly GCF_049198005.1 of Paracidovorax sp. MALMAid1276. Taxonomy (NCBI): domain Bacteria; kingdom Pseudomonadati; phylum Pseudomonadota; class Betaproteobacteria; order Burkholderiales; family Comamonadaceae; genus Paracidovorax; species Paracidovorax sp. MALMAid1276. The sequence continues at coordinate 32,267 of NZ_JBMIRS010000237.1, forward strand.
GAGGCAGGCCTCTGGGTCGGGCAGGTAGTCGTTGGCCGGCTGGCAATAGATCATCAGCGGCTCGCCGACCTCGTTGAGCTCGGCATCGGTGCGGATGGCCGCGAACTGCGCGGGGCGGTCGCTGCGGGTGTTGGCGCCGAAGGTTTCGTAGTCGTGCCAGAGAAAGGTGTGTGCGTGCATGGCAAAAGGGCGGGAACAGCCGCCCAATGTAACCGGTTTTAAAGTGTTTTTGGCCCCCAGCGCATATCCATCAAGCGCCAGCAGCTATCAAATCCATAGTGCAACACACAGACACATGGGGCATGCCAGCGCACGGGACAATGCGGGCATGCCTGTTGCACTCCACACTATCCTCCGCCCCCTCGCACTGTGGCCGCTGGCCGCTGCGCTGGCCCTGTCGGGCTGCGCCTCGGCAACCGCCCCAGGCTCTGCGCCGATAGCCCCTGTGGCGGTGCCGCCCTTGGCCACCGCCCCCGACAGCCCCCAGCAACCCGCTGACTTTGCCGCCTGGCGCGCAGGCTTCGCGCAAAAGGCGCTGGCCGCCGGCATCAGCCCCGCCACCGTGCGCGACGTGCTTGGCCAGGCCCAGTGGCTGCCCCGCGTGGTAGAGCTGGACCGAGCGCAGCCCGAATTCACCCGCCCGCCCTGGGCCTACCTCGACAGCGCCGCGTCGCCCCAGCGCATCGCCAACGGCCAGGCCAAGCTGGCCGAGCAGCGCACGGCCCTCGACGCCGCCACGTCCCGTTACGGCGTGCCGGCGCCGGTGCTGACGGCCATCTGGGGGCTGGAAAGCAACTACGGTCAAAACTTCGGCAGCTTCCGCACCGTGGACGCCCTGGCCACGCTGGCCCATGAGGGGCGCCGCCGCAGCTGGGCCGAAGGCGAGTTGCTGGCCGCGCTGCGCATCGTGGATCAGGACCACATCAGCGCCGAGCGCATGGTGGGGTCGTGGGCTGGCGCCATGGGCCACACACAGTTCATGCCCACGGTGTTTCTGGTGCATGCGGTGGATGCCGACGGCGACGGCCAGCGCGACATCTGGGGCAGCATCCCCGATGTGGCTGCGTCTACCGCCCATTTTTTGGCCCGCTCGGGCTGGCGCAGCGGCGAGCCCTGGGGCACCGAGGTGCGCCTGCCGCCCGGGTTTGACCATGCGCGCGCCGAGTTGAGCGTGCGGCAAAGCGCCGCGCAATGGGCCGCAGAGGGCGTGCAGGGCATGCACGGCCAGCCGCTGCCCGCGATGGCCGAAACCTCCATCCTCGCCCCCGCAGGCGCGCGCGGGCCGGCTTTTCTGGTGGGGCCCAACTTCCGCACCCTGCTGCGCTACAACAACGCTATGAACTACGCACTGGGTGTGGCGCTGCTGGCGCAGCAGATCGACGGCGGGCCCGGCGTTGTGGCAGCCTGGCCGCGTGACCTGCAGCCCCTGTCGCGCGAGCAGGTGCGGACACTGCAGACCGCCCTGAACCAGCGCGGTTTCGACACAGGCACCCCCGACGGGGTGGCGGGCCCCGCCACGCGCGGCGGCCTGCGGCGCTACCAGCAGAGCATTGGCGCCGTGGCGGACGGCTATCCGACGCTGGAGCTGCTGCAGCAGCTGACTGCGCAGCCCTGAACGAGCACCCAGCCCGTTCACACCAGGTTCTCAGGGCGTGACCAGCCCGTCCATGCGCACGACCTCAAAGTGGCGTCCCAGCACCAGCCGCAGTTCGGATTTGAGGCGGTCGTTGTTCCAGCGTTCGTCGGGTGCTCCGCTCAGGAACCAGTTGGAGCCGTTGTCGGCCACCATCATCCCGTGGGTCTTGAGGGCGGTGAGGATGGCGCGGCTCTCGGCCGAGAAGCCTTCAGGAATCACATAGCTGGCCTTCAGGCGCACGCGCATGCCCATGGGCGGCAGGTTGGCGCTGGTGTTGCTGGACGCCCAGTGCGTAGCTGGCGGCACATAGGCGCGACGCGTCTGGCTGACGGTGAAGCGCAACGCATGCCGGATGCCGCCCGGCCCGCGCGAGGCCTCGTCGTAGCGCACCAGGCCCGGGAAAATCGGCAGACCGGCTGCATCGGCGCTGGTCCAGCGCGGCTGCGCCGTGGGGCGCACGTTGTTGCTGTCCAGGTGAAACACCGCACCGCCCGAGGCGCGCCAGCTGCCGTCCGGCTGGGGGTAGCTGTTGCCGGTCTCGTACAAGCGGTGGTTGTCGCGGTCGACCACGATGACATGGCGATCGCCCGCACTGGCCGGGCCGCCTTCGATGGGCGCGTCGCGCGGAATGGGGTACGGCCCCGGGTCGCTTTCGTCCGCATAGTCGGTAAACCTCACCGTCACGCGCGGCTGGCTGCCTTGCACCACCACATACGGAATACCGATGGGCGCGCCCTCCCACAGGCCCGATCCAAAATCCGGGAACAGTCCGCGGTCCAGCCCGATGCTGGCAATGAGGTTGTCGGAATTCGGGTCGACCGGGTGGGTGCTGACGTCTGCATTCCAGGCGTTGTCGGCCGGAAACGGCACGGCGCCGTTCAGCGATGCGCCCACACCCAGGGCCGCACCGCGCAGGTCGCCATAGGTGGACGCCCCGGGGGCCGGAGAGGGGGGTGCCGGGGCTGGCGCTGCGGGGCTGGGCGCGGGTGACGGGGCATCGCCGCCCCCACCACCTCCGCAAGCCGCTACCGCCGCGCCCAAGCTGATGAGGGCGATGTAGCGGCCCAGGGTGCCCAGACGCCGGGCTGTGGTGGCGCTGTGTAGAGGGAGGGTTGTCTTCATGGGCGTCTCCGTGAACCAGCGCGCAGTATGCTGCCGCCCCGCCGCGCCAATGTTCGGAAACGTTTCACGCTTATGTGCCTTCCATCATGAAATCGGGAGCAGCGCGCCCCGTTGCTCAATGGAAAGCAAGAAGCTCCATCAGAGCCCGGTGCTGCGCCGCACGGCGTCCTCGTGCAGCGACTCGTTGAGCTGGTCAACGATCACCGCCCACACGGCGTCGGCCTTGAGCTGCTCGGACAGAAACTGGCGCTGGGCATCGTTCCAGTAGGGTGCGTCGGAGACCGGGACACCGGCATCAAGCTGGTGGTCCTTGATGAACTGGGCGATCCCCTGCTCACTCTCGTCCAGCCCCAGCTGCAGGAAAAGGTTGGTCATGGTGGGATGGGTCGTGATCATGGGTTCTCCTGTGGTTGCCAAAAAAATGGATCGTTGTTTTCACTGGCTAGTTCAACGGTTCCTCGTGCGGGAAAGTTTTCACATCAAGCGCAGGGGCTCATTGAACTGATCGCTCTCAAGCATAAAAAAAGCCAGCCATCATGATGATGGCTGGCTCGGGGCACAGGGCCTTGTCAGCGAAGCGCCGTCTTCTCAGTCGGCAGTGGCCTCTTCCGGCTCCGCTGGCTCGGACTTGGTGGCGCGGTCTTTCTTCGGCAGCGGCTGAATGTCCAGCAGTACCTCGGGGGTTTCCACACCCTTGTCGTCCGTCTTCATCTCGATGTCGACAGAAAGGCGGCCGCCTTCAGTCAGGCGACCGAACAGCAGTTCATCGGCCAGCGCGCGGCGGATGGTGTCCTGGATCAGGCGCTGCATCGGGCGCGCACCCATCAGCGGATCAAAGCCCTTCTTGGCCAGGTGCTTGCGCAGCTGGTCGGTGAAGGTCACTTCCACCTTCTTCTCGGCCAGTTGCGTCTCCAGCTGCAGCAGGAACTTGTCCACCACGCGCAGGATGATCTGCTCGTCCAGGGCCTTGAAGTTGACGATGGCATCCAGCCGGTTGCGGAACTCGGGCGTGAACAGGCGCTTGATGTCGCCCATCTCATCGCCCGCCTGGCGCGGGTTCGTGAAGCCAATGGTCGCCTTGTTCATGGTCTCGGCGCCGGCGTTCGTGGTCATGATGATGAGCACGTTGCGGAAGTCGGCCTTGCGGCCGTTATTGTCCGTCAGCGTGCCATGGTCCATGACCTGCAGCAGCACATTGAAGATGTCCGGGTGCGCCTTCTCGATCTCGTCGAGCAGCAGCACCGCGTGCGGCTTCTTCGTGATGGCTTCTGTCAGCAGGCCACCCTGGTCAAAACCTACATAGCCGGGGGGCGCGCCAATCAGGCGGCTCACGGCGTGGCGCTCCATGTACTCGGACATGTCGAAGCGGATCAGCTCGATGCCCATGATGTAGGCGAGCTGCTTGGCCGCTTCGGTCTTGCCGACGCCCGTGGGGCCGCTGAACAGGAAGGAGCCGATGGGCTTGTCGCCCTTGCCCAGGCCCGAACGCGCCATCTTCACGGAAGAAGCGAGCACTTCGAGTGCCTTGTCCTGGCCGAACACCACGCTCTTGAGATCGCGCTCCAGCGTCTGCAGCTTGCTGCGGTCGTCATTGCTGACATTGGCGGGCGGAATGCGCGCGATCTTGGCCACGATCTCTTCGATCTCAGCCTTGCCAATGGTCTTCTTGCGCTTGCTGGGCACCAGGATGCGCTGCGCTGCACCCGCCTCGTCGATCACGTCGATGGCCTTGTCGGGCAGGTGGCGGTCGTTGATGTACTTGGCGCTCAATTCAGCAGCAGCCTGCAGGGCCGCCGCGGCGTACTTCACGCTGTGGTGCTCTTCGAAGCGGCTCTTGAGGCCCTTCAGGATGTCGATGGTCTCGGCCACGCTGGGCTCGACCACGTCCACCTTCTGGAAGCGACGGGACAGGGCAGCATCCTTTTCGAAGATGCCACGGTATTCCGTGAACGTGGTCGCGCCGATGCACTTGAGCTGGCCGCTGGAAAGCGCTGGCTTGAGCAAGTTGGAGGCGTCCAGCGTGCCGCCCGAGGCCGCACCTGCACCGATCAAGGTGTGGATCTCGTCGATGAACAGAATGGCGTTGGGCTTGTCCTTGAGCGACTTGAGCACGCCCTTGAGGCGTTGTTCGAAATCACCCCGGTACTTGGTCCCCGCCAGCAGCGCACCCATGTCGAGCGAGTACACCGTGGCCTCAGCCAGGATCTCGGGCACGTCGTTTTGGGTGATGCGCCAGGCCAGGCCCTCGGCAATCGCGGTCTTGCCCACGCCGGCCTCTCCCACCAACAGCGGGTTGTTCTTGCGGCGGCGGCACAGGATCTGGATGGTGCGCTCGACCTCGTAGTTGCGGCCGATCAACGGGTCGATCTTGCCGTCCTTGGCCGCCTGGTTCAGGTTTTGGGTGAACTGCTCCAGCGGCGAGGCTTTTTCATTGCGCTCGCCACCACCGCCCTCTTCGCCTTCGGCCTGGTTCTCGGCCTTGGCGGGCTCCGGTGGCTCGCCCTTCTTGATGCCGTGGGCGATGAAGTTGACCACGTCCAGGCGCGTCACGCCCTGCTGGTGCAGGTAGTACACGGCATGCGAATCCTTCTCGCCAAAGATGGCCACGAGCACGTTGGCACCCGTCACCTCTTTCTTGCCATTGCCCGTGGACTGCACGTGCATGATGGCGCGCTGGATCACGCGCTGGAAGCCCAGCGTGGGTTGCGTGTCCACCTCGTCGGTGCCGGCGACCTGGGGGGTGTTGTCCTTGATGAAGTTCGACAGCGATGAACGCAGATCATCGATGTTGGCCGAACAAGCGCGCAGCACCTCCGCTGCGCTGGGGTTATCGAGCAATGCAAGCAACAGATGCTCCACGGTGATGAACTCGTGGCGCTGCTGACGGGCCTCAACAAAGGCCATGTGCAAGCTGACTTCCAGTTCCTGGGCAATCATTTGAGAACTCCTTTGTGCTTGCGTGGTAGGGATAACTTTAGTTCAGGGCCAAAGACCCGTTATTCAACAGGTTCACTGACACATTGCAGTGGGTGGCCCGCCTTGGCGGCGGCGTCAAGCACTTGCTCCACCTTGGTGGCGGCCACATCGCGGGAATACACCCCGCAGACGCCTTTGCCGTCCAGGTGGATCTTCAACATGATCTGCGTGGCCTGCTCCCGGTCCTTGCTGAAAAACTCCTGCAAGACCACGATGACGAACTCCATGGGCGTGTAGTCATCGTTGAGCATGACCACCTGGTACATCTGGGGCGGCTGGGTCTTCTGGGTGCGTCTCTCCAGCACGACCGAACCGCCATCATCCCGCGCTGGCCTTGTAACTGGCGGCGCGGTGGGGGGTGAGGGTGGTTTTGTTGCCATGAAAATCATTCTAGCGACCCCTGCCGGGGCCTGCCGCAGAAGAAGTTGGGAGTTGACCCGGTATTTTCAAGCCACGCGACAGGAACCTTCCGCCGCGCCTTGCGGCTACTCGTACACCACGGTGGTCGCTCCGGTGCCGGCCTGTGCCGCCCACGCTGCCAATGCGGCGTCGGAGGGGAAAAAGCGGGCGCTTTCTCCCAACTGCAGTTCGGCCACCGCCGCCGCGTCATCGGCCTTGCAGCGCACGCCCATGCGCACGCGCAGGCCGTGCAGCACTTCGCCTTCTTCCAGTTCCTCCCGCCGCGGCGGGAACTCCCGCACCAGGCGAGGCACATCCGGAGCGGAATCACCCACCACTACATGCAGGTACTTGCCAAAACGGCACCGCGCCCCCGCCAAGTCCCACACCTGCTGCACCTTCACGCGCAGGCCGCCGCTGAAGTGGTCGAGTTGCAGGCGCCCCACCATCACCACAAACTCGTCTTCCTTGAGCTGATTGCGGTAGGTGTTGATGAGCGCCTCATCCGCCGAAGCCTCGATGACGGCCGACTTGTCGTCCAGCTTGAACAGCGCCAGCTTGCCCCGCTGCCCGTTGATGACGCGGAAGTCGCTGATGATGCCGGCCAGCACCTGCGGCTCGCGGCTGTCGAGCAGCTCGTCGATCTGGGTGCGCACGAAGCGTCGCACTTCTGTCGCCACTTCGTCGAACAGATGGCCTGACAGGTAGAAGCCCACGGCCGTTTTCTCCAGCGTCAGCCGCTCCTTGATGCCCCAGGGCACGGCATCGACGAGTTCCGGCTCCTGCGTGCTGGAGCCATGCGTGTCGTCGCCCATCATGTCGAACAGCCCGCCCTGGTTCACGTTGGCCAGGCTGGCAGCCGCAAAGTCGAACGCCCGGTCGATGGACGCCACCAGCGCTGCGCGGTTCATGTGGATGGAGTCGAAGGCGCCCGCCTTGATCAGCGCTTCCACGGTGCGCTTGTTCATGCGCGCCTTGTCCACGCGCAGGCAGAAGTCGAACAGGCTCTTGAACGGGCCCTTTGTGGCGCCATTGGGGCCTTCGCCCCGCCCTTCGCGCGCAGCCACGATGGCTTCGATGGCCTGCTGGCCCGTGCCCTTCACGGCCCCCAGGCCGTAGCGGATGATGTTGTCCGTCACGGGCTCGAAGCGGTGCACACCCCGGTTCACGTCCGGGGGCTCGAAGGTCATCCCGAAATTCTTGACCGCATCTTCATAGAGCACCTTGAGCTTGTCGGTGTCGTCCATTTCCACGGTCATGTTGGCGCAGAAGAACTCGGCCGTGAAATGCACCTTGAGCCAGCCGGTGTGGTACGCCAGCAGTGAATACGCGGCCGCGTGCGACTTGTTGAAGCCGTAGCCCGCGAACTTCTCCATCAGGTCGAACACTTCATCGGCCTTTTGCTGGTCGATGCCGTGGGTCTTGAGCGCACCGGCGCGGAACTTCTCGCGGTGCTCGGCCATTTCCTCGGCCTTCTTCTTGCCCATGGCGCGGCGCAGCAGGTCGGCGCCACCCAGGCTGTAGCCGCCCAGGATCTGCGCGGTCTGCATCACCTGCTCCTGGTAGACCATGATGCCGTAGGTCTCACTGAGCATCTCGGCCACCGCAGGGTGCGGGTATTCCACCTCTTCCTTGCCGTGCTTGCGGTTCACAAAGCTGGGGATCAGGTCCATCGGGCCCGGGCGGTACAGCGCATTCAGGGCAATCAGGTCTTCCAGACGGCTCGGCTTGGCCTCCTTGAGCATGCCCTGCATGCCCCGGCTTTCAAACTGGAACACGGCCTCGGTCAGCCCGTCCTGAAAGAGCTTGTAGGTCTTGCCATCGTCCAGCGGCACGGTCTCGAACGTGAAGTTCTCCTGGCCCTTGTGGCGCTTCATGATGAATTCGCGCGCGATCTCCAGGATGGTGAGTGTGGCCAGGCCCAGAAAGTCGAACTTCACCAGGCCGATGGCCTCCACGTCGTCCTTGTCGTACTGGCTCACGGCCGACTCGCTGCCCGGCTGCTGGTACAGCGGGCAAAAATCGGTGAGCTTGCCCGGCGCAATCAGCACGCCCCCGGCGTGCATGCCGATGTTGCGCGTCATGCCTTCGAGCTTCTGCGCCATCTCGATGACGGTCTTGACGTCTTCTTCCTTGCGCACGCGCTCGTAGAGCATGGGCTCCAGTTCCAGCGCGTAGTTGTTCTTGTCGCCCTCTTTCTTCACCTCGGGCGGGTACTGCAAGGTGTACGACATGCCGGGCTTGCCCGGCACCAGCTTGGAGATACCGTCGCAGAAGGTGTAGCTCATGTCCATCACACGGCCCACGTCGCGAATCGCGGCCTTGGCGGCCATGGTGCCGAAGGTCGCGATCTGGCTCACGGCGTTCTTGCCGTACTTTTCCTTCACGTAGTCGATCACGCGGTCCCGGTTGCCCTGGCAGAAGTCGATATCGAAGTCAGGCATCGACACCCGCTCGGGGTTCAGGAAGCGTTCGAACAGCAGGTTGTATTCGAGCGGGTCCAGGTCGGTGATCTTGAGCGCGTACGCCACCAACGACCCCGCACCCGAACCGCGCCCCGGCCCCACCGGGCAGCCGTTGTTCTTCGCCCATTGGATGAAGTCACCCACGATGAGAAAGTAGCCCGGGAATCCCATCTTGAGGATGGTGCCGATCTCGAACTCCAGCCGTTCGACATAGCGCGGGCGCTGCCGATCCCGCTCGGCCGCATCGGGGAACAGCAGCTTCAAGCGCTCTTCCAGCCCCTCGAAGGAAGCATGGCGGAAGTACTCGTCAATGGGCATGCCGTTGGGCGTCGGAAAGTCCGGCAGCTGCGGCTTGCCCAGCACCAGCGTCAGGTTGCAGCGCTGCGCGATCTCCAGCGTGTTGTCGATGGCCGAGGGCACATCGGCAAACAAGGCCTTCATCTCGGCCGAAGACTTGAAATACTGGTCGCGGGTGAATTTGCGCACCCGGCGCGGGTTGGCCAGGATCTCCCCTTCAGCAATGCAGATGCGGGCCTCATGGGCTTCGTAGTCATCGGGCGTGGCGAACTGCACCGGGTGGGTCGCAACCACGGGCAGGTTCAGGCGCGCCGCCAGTTGCGCGGCCGCAGCCACGTGGCTCTCATCGTCCGCGCGGCCCGCCCGCTGCAACTCGACGTAAAAACGGTGCGGAAAGATCCCTGCAAGGCGCAACGCCAAGTCGGCTGCCCCGGCATCGTCGCCCTTCAGCAGCGCCTGCCCCACGGGTCCCGCCTGCGCTCCGGCCAGCACGATCAAGCCTTCGGACAGCTCCGCCAGCCACTCCCAGGTGCACAGCGCCAGGTTCTTGACCACGTTGCGCGTCCACGCGCGGGCCAGCAACTCTGAAATGTTGAGGTAGCCCTGCCGGTTTTGCACCAAAAGAACCATGCGAGAGGGCGGCGCCCCGGCTTCGCCCTCCAGGAAAATCTCGGCGCCCAGCAGGGGCTTGACGCCCTTGCCCCGGGTTTCCTTGTAGAACTTGATGGCGCCAAAGAGGTTGTTCAGATCGGTGATGGCCAGCGCTGGCTGGCCGTCCCGGGCGGCGGCCTTGGCCACCTCATCGATGCGGTTGGTGCCGTCGACGACGGAAAATTCGGTGTGCAGGCGCAAATGGACAAACATGCCGGCCATTGTAGAAAGCCTGCCTCAGCCTGAATGGCGCTTGAGGGTCTGGCAGCCCCGACTCCCTGGGTTCAGTAGCCGGGCCCGCGCCAGTACAATGGCCCGCGTCCCCCGGGGCGCGTTTGCCAGGCTGCTTTGCCGTCCTCGCCAAGCAGCCGGCCGCCACCGCCTCCCCTGGGTTGTCGTTGTCTCATCTGCTGAAAGCTGCCTGCAATGCTGCGTGCCCCCCTGCCCCTTGTTTCTGCCCTGCTGATCGCCGGCCTGCTGGCGGGTTGCTCCAGCACCGACGTGGACAAAACAGCGGGGTGGAGCCCCAACCGCATCCATTCCGAAGCGAAAGACGAAATGAGCAGCGGCGCCTACGACAAGGCGGTTCCGCTGCTCGAGAAGCTGGAGGGCCGCGCGGCAGGCACCCCCCTGGCGCAGCAGGCGCAGGTCGACAAGGCCTATGCCCAGTACAAGGCCGGCGAAAAGGCCCAGGCCATTGCCACGCTGGACCGTTTCATGAAGTTGCACCCCGCCAGCCCCGCGCTGGACTACGCCCTCTACCTCAAGGGCCTGGTGAACTTCAACGACAACCTCGGCCTTTTTTCCTTCATCTCGCGCCAGGACCTGTCCGAGCGGGACCAGAAGGCCGCCAAGGACTCGTTCGAGTCCTTCAGCGAGCTGGTCACGCGCTTTCCTGACTCGCGCTACGCGCAGGACGCGCGCCAGCGCATGACCTACATCGTGAATTCGCTGGCGCAGTACGAAGTGCACGTGGCCCGCTACTACTACCAGCGCGGCGCCTATGTGGCCGCCATCAACCGCGCCCAGGTGGCGCTGGCCGACTACCGTGACGTGCCGGCGCTGGAAGAAGCGCTGTACATCCTCATCCAGTCGTATGACGCCCTGGGCATGACCCAGCTGCGTGACGATGCCCGCCGCGTGATGGACACCTCGTACCCCCAGAGCGAACTGGTGCGAAGCGGCTTCAAGGGCAAGGGCGATCCATGGTGGAAGTTCTGGTAAGCGCCTGCACGGCCTCCTCGAATTCCTGATCGGACTGGAGGCGCCGCATGGGCGGCAACGCAGCGAGCAGCCGCTTGCCATACCCCATGGAGACAAGGCGCTTGTCACCCACCACCAGGATGCCCCGGTCGGTCTCATGGCGTATGAGCCGGCCCGCCCCCTGCTTGAGGGCGACCGCGGCCTCCGGAAGCGCAACGGAGCGGAACGCCGAACCGCCCGCCGCTTCGATCCTCTGCCCTCGCGCCTCCATCACCGGATCGCCGGGGGGCGGGAACGGCAGCTTGTCGATCACCACCATCTGCAGCGCCTCCCCGGGCACATCAAAACCTTCCCAGAAACTGGCTGAGGCGACGAGCACGCAGCCCGGCTGCCCCTCGGTGCTGCCTTCCCGAAAACGCTCCATGAGCCGGCGCTTCGGCCATTCCCCCTGCACCAGCACTTCCAGCCCGCCGGGGCCACCTGGACCTCCCTGACCGCCCGTGCCGCCTATGGCGCTCCTGAGTGCCTCGCCAACGGTGCGCAACGCCTTGAGCGTGGTGGTGAGCACCAGGGTGCGCCCACCCAGCTGCACCGCCGCGCGCGCCACCCAACGGGCCAGTGCAACGCTGTGGGCGGGGTCGGCGGGTGAGGGAAGGTCGGGCGGTATGTAGATGGCTGCCTGGTTCGCGTAGTCGAACGGACTGGCGACGCGCAGTATCTGCGCGTCTTGCAGCCCGGCCCGGTGGGTGAACCAGGTAAGGCCATCATCGTCACCCAGCGTGGCGGACGTGAAGATCCACGCCCTGCGCGCGGAGTCCGGTGCTTCGGGCTGCGGATGCAGCGGCCAGCCATCGTCTTCGGCAGCGGTTGCGGCGGGGGCAGGCAGCAGGCGGGAGCGCATGGTCTCTGCGATGTCGAGCGGCGACTCGACAAGCCGCACCTGTAACCCCACATCCACCCAGCGCACGCCCTGGGTCGAACCTCCCGGTTGCGAGAACCGCACCCAACGCGCAAGCAGCTCCTTGCAGCGCTCGTACAGCCGGACGAAGTCCGGAGCCATCTCGCTCACGGTGTCGAGTGCCTCCAGGGCCTGCGTGCACGCGTGGCCCACCCCCGCCAGCGAGGCGCGCCACGCGGCGCTGTCCACCCCCTCCGGCACGTCGTTCAGCCAGCGCAATCTTGCACCACCGGGCGCGTCACCAACGGCCAGCCGCAGGTCCTGGGCCGCATGCTCCAGGGCACGCGCCAGCCCCAGCCAGTCCGCCAGACCGCGCGCATGCTGCAACCCCGCAGCCAGCAGATCGCGGGCCAGGTCCTGCAGTTGCCCGGTGCCCAGCTGCAGGCCCATGAACTGCACACCGGTTTCGTTGATGCGGTGCGCTTCATCGAACACCACCACGCGCACGGTCGGCAGCAGCTCGGCCATGCCGGACTCACGCACCGCCAGATCCGCGAAGAACAGGTGGTGGTTGATGACCACCATGTCGGCCGCAAGCGCTTCACGCCGCGCGCGATTCACGTGACATTCGCGAAACTGCGGGCATTGCGACCCGAGGCAGTTTTCGCGGGTGGAGGTGACGAGGGGAATCGCGGGCGATCGGTCGTCCAGCCCCGTCAGTTCCGACAGGTCGCCCGTGGCGGTGGACTGCGCCCAGGCCTCGACCTTGCCCAGCACCCGCGCCACGCCGCGCTCGCCAGCCAGCGCATCGTGCCGCGCCCGCTCCAGCCGGTGCAGGCAGAGATAGCTCGCCCGCCCCTTGAGCAATGCCATGCGCACGGGCAGGCCCAACGTGCGCGCCAGGCGCGGAAGATCCCGCGCATACAGCTGGTCCTGAAGCGCCTTGGTGGCGGTGGACAGAAGCACGCGTTCGCCGCTGAGCAGCGCAGGCACGAGGTAGGAATACGTCTTGCCAACGCCCGTGCCCGCCTCCACCACCAGCACCCCGCCCTGCTCCATCGTGCAGGCCACTGCGGCCGCCATGGCGGTCTGGCCTTCGCGCGGCTGAAACTGCGCGTCCGCCCGGGCCAGCACGCCGTCGGCGGCAAACACCTCCTGCACCATGTCCGCCAGGCGCATCACACGGCTCGCGGCGACAGGCACGCATCCTGCCGGCACCGGGCAGAAGCCTGGGGCGTGCGGACGTGGGTGGATGCAAGCGACCCGGCGCCAAGGCGCCCTGAAGGGCGGAGGCAGGAGGAGTTCGGAGGGGGGTTCAAGGCGAGCGGCGCTGCGATGGCAAAAATGCGACAGGCGGGCGGATAATACGCGCTTGGCCCGCTGTGCCAGTGGGCGTTTGCGCACGCGACCTCCACAATCACCAGCATGACCAAAGCCTTCCGTCTTATCGCGTCCACCGGCATCCACAAGGGCGACCGTGAGTACCAGCAAGACCAGGTGGTCCTGATCGCGCACCCCCGCCACAACGGGTGCGTGCTGGGCGTGGTCGCAGACGGCATGGGCGGCCGCAGCGGGGGCCGCAAGGCGTCCGACCAGGTGATGATGACAGCGCGCCAGCTGTTTGATCGCTATTCGCCCGACACCGACGACCCGGTGGCCATGCTCAAGAGCATGGTGGAAGAAGCCCACATCGTGATTCGCCTCACGGCCATTTCGGCAGAGCAGGAACCTCACAGCACCATCGCCGCCTTCCTGATCAACCCGCGCGGCGATTGCCACTGGGTGCATGCCGGCGATTCACGCATCTACCACTTCCAGGGCTCGCGCCTGGTGTCGCGCACCAGCGATCATTCCTACGTGCAGGCCCTGGTAGACCGCGGCGAACTGACCGAGGCTGAGGCCAACAACCATCCGCATTCCAACATTCTGGTGGGGTGCCTGGGCACCGAAAGCGACCCACCCGTCACCGCCCACATCATTCCCCAGCTGCAGCCTGGCGACGTGCTCATGGCGTGCAGCGACGGCGTGTGGCATTACTTCTCCCCCACCGAACTCGGCTCGGTGGTGGACTCGCTGTCGCCCCGTGAAGCCACGGAGTTCCTCATCGAAAAAGCGCGCTCCCGTGCACGGGGCGGTGGCGACAACCTCTCGCTCGTGATCGTGAAGATCGAGGCGCTGGTCGAGGAGAAAAAGGTGGCCCGCCTGATCACGGCTGCAGCCGGGTAGCCGCGCGCAGGCCAAGGCGCCGTTGCCCGCTTACTGACCCCTCTGACCCTTCAGTCCCCTCAGCGGGCGGGGAACGATGCCGCTGGCGTGGGCGCTGTCGGCAACGGTGCGGCAGGCGTGCGCCCCAAAGCCGCTGCTTCGGCCCTTTTTTGTTGCACCCGATCGCGGCGATCATCAGCCGCCTTCACGGCTTCGGCCTGCCGCGCCCGCGCCCTGGCCGCGCGTTCGGCGTTCTGGGCGTTGCGTTCGGACTGCTCCCGGGCCTGCGCCTGAACGCGGCTGCGCTGTGCCTGTGCCCGGCGCTCGGCATGCTGTTCGTTCGGGGTCTTGGCGGCTTTTGAATCCTTGGGCACTGGCGCTGCCATGGAGCCCGCAGCGCGGGCGGCAGAGCGCACATTGGCGCCCGGCGCACCTGCGTGCGACGGGGCGGTGGCACCGGCCCCGCCCTGCTTTTCTTCGATGGCGCGCAGTCGGTCTGCGGCCTTCTCCTTGCGCTCTGCATCGTTCAACGCATATTCACGGTGGCGCAGACGGGCCTCGGCCTCGCGGGCCTGGGCGCGCACGCCGCGCAGGCAGTCTTCCACCGAAAAGCGCTGGTAGCACGCCGCCTCGTCCCGCTGACGCTCCGCGAGCAGGTGGGCCCGCTCGGCCCGGATGCGTTCGTGCTCCGCCTTTCGCTGATCCGCCGGCGTGAGGGAACGGGCTGGGGACGCCTCCGCGGAGGCTGGCGACGTCTGTGCATGTGCGGCGGGCAACAACCCCGACAGCGCCATCAGCGCCGTCACCACCAGCACCGGCAGCCCGCGAAGGGCTGCCCCCGGCCAAAGCGGCCGCGTGTGTTTCAGCACAAGCAGGTTCATGTGAGTCCGGTGTCCACCAAACGGCGCTCCAGCGCCAGGAATTCCTTGGACTGCATCTCGTTGAGCCGCGACACCGTGCGCGGAAACTCATGGGCCAGCGGTCCTTCGGTATACAGCTTCTCGGGTGCGACGGCGGCCGACATGATGAGCTTGACGCGCCGGTCGTACAGTACATCCACCAGCCAGGTGAAGCGGCGTGCGGGCGACGCCATGCTCACCGGCATGTAGGGCACGTCGGAAAGCAGCACGGTGTGGAACTGGGTGGCGATTTCCAGATAGTCGTTCTGCGAACGCGGGCCGCCGCACAGGGTCTTGAAGTCAAACCACACCACCCCCCCCGCCTTGCGGCGCGCGCGGATCTCGCGCTGCTCGATGTGCAGCACCGGGTCCTCGTCGTGCACCTCGGCCAGCTGGTCAAAGGCCTGGCCCATCTCGGCGTCGGCCTCGGGCCCGAGTGGCGTGTGGTAGAGCTTCACGTGCTCCAGGGTGCGGCGCCGGTAGTCGGTGCCGTTGTCCACGTTCACCACTTCCAGCTTCTGGTTGAGCAACGCGATCGCCGGAAGAATGCGGTCGCGGTGCAGGCCGTCAGGGTACAGCTCGTCGGGCTTGAAGTTGGAGGTGGTGACAAAACCCACCCCGTTGTCAAACAGTGCCACGAGCAGCCGGTGCAGGATCATCGCGTCCGTGATGTCCGCCACGTGGAACTCATCAAAGCAGATGAGCTTGTAGCGCCGCGCGATGCGCGCGCCCAGAACATCCAGCGGGTTCACCGTGCCCTGCAGGCCCACCAGTTCGCGGTGCACCTCGCGCATGAACTCGTGAAAATGCAGGCGCACCTTGCGCTTGAGGGGCACGGCGTCAAAAAAGCATTCCATGAGAAAGCTCTTGCCCCGCCCCACTCCGCCGTACATGTACACGCCGCGCGGCACATCGGGCCGGTTGATCAGCTTCTTGAGGGCGTTGGACCGGCGCGCTTTGTAGGCCGTCCAGTCGTCGGCACAGCGCTGCAGAGCCTCCACGGCACGCAGCTGCGCAGGGTCGCTTTGATAGCCTTTGGCGGCCAGTTCGGCCAGGTATGCCTGTTTGACAGTCACGGACTCAACACTCTGAAACTATGATTTTGATAGCTACCAGCGCTTATCCAGTAAGCGCTGGGGCCTATTTTTATTCAAGAATCAGAAGTTCAGCGTGCGCTTGTCCACGGCCAGGGCCGCTTCCTTGGTGGCTTCGGACAGCGAAGGGTGTGCATGGCAGATGCGCGCGATGTCTTCGCTGCTGGCCTTGAACTCCATGGCCACCACGGCTTCAGCGATCAGCTCGCTGGCCTGCGGGCCCACGATGTGCACGCCCAGGATCTCGTCGGTCTCGGCATCGGCCAGCATCTTGACCATGCCGGTGGTATCGCCCAGTGCGCGCGCACGGCCGTTGGCCAGAAACGGGAAGCTGCCCGCCTTGTACTTCACGCCGTCAGCCTTGAGCTGCTGCTCGGTGCGGCCCACCCACGCGATCTCGGGGCTGGTGTAGATGACCCAGGGGATGGTGTTGAAGTTGACGTGCCCGTGCTGGCCGGCAATGCGCTCGGCCACAGCCACGCCCTCTTCCTCGGCCTTGTGTGCCAGCATCGGGCCACGCACCACGTCACCCACCGCCCACACGCCATGCAGATTCGTCTTGCAGTCTGCGTCCACCACGATGGCGCCGCGCTCGTCGAGCTGCAGGCCCACGGCTTCTGCGTTCAGGCCCGTGGTGTTGGGCACGCGGCCGATGGAGACGATGAGCTTGTCCACGTCCAGCGACTGGGCTTCGCCCTTGGCATTGGTGTAGGCAATGCTCACGCCCTTCTTGCCGGTCTTGATTTCGCCGACCTTCACGCCCAGCTCGATCTTGAGGCCCTGCTTGTCGAAGGCCTTCTTGGCTTCCTTGGCGATCTGCTCGTCCACCGCACCCAGGAAGGTGGGCAGGCCTTCGAGGATGGTGACTTCGGCACCCAGGCGGCGCCACACGGAGCCCATCTCCAGGCCGATCACGCCCGAGCCGATCAGGCCGAGCTTCTTGGGCACGGCGCCGACGCGCAGCGCGCCGTCGTTGGACAGCACCAGCTCTTCATCGAACGGCGTGCCCGGCAGCGCACGCGCATTGGAGCCCGTGGCCACGATGATCTGCTTGCCGGTCAGCGTCTCGTCGCTGGCGCCCTTCACGGCAATCTCGTAGCCGCCGTCCACCGTCTTCACGAACGAGCCACGGCCGTGGAAGAAGCTGATCTTGTTCTTCTTGAACAGGTACAGGATGCCGTCGTTGTTCTGCTTCACGACCGTGTCCTTGCGGGCGATCATCTTGGCCACGTCCATCTTGACGCCGGTGGCGGTGATGCCGTGCTCGGCAAAGTGCTTGTTGGCGTGCTCGAAGTGCTCGGACGATTGCAGCAGCGCCTTGGAGGGGATGCAGCCCACGTTGGTGCAGGTGCCGCCCGGTGCGGGGCCGCCCTTCTCGTTCTTCCACTCGTCGATACAGGCCACGTTGAAGCCCAGCTGCGCTGCACGGATGGCAGCCACATAGCCGCCGGGGCCGCCGCCGATGACGATCACGTCGAATTGTTTGCTCATGGGAAATCTCGTTCAGTCTGTTGGAGAAAGACCCACCGGCGGGCCGGACAGATTCCGGGCAGCACATGTGGGTCCATGAAAAAAGTGCCAAGGGAGAGCTATGCGCCGTCCCACCAAGGTCGATGAAGCGCGCGGGGCCAGACCAGTGACCGCCGCGCAAGGGCCGCCCCGCCGCGCTGGCGGTGTCCCCCTTCCCGAACGGCGCAGCCATTCGAGAGAAGGGGGAAGGCGCGAAGCGACTCAGGG
>NZ_JBMIRS010000238.1:0-977 GCF_049198005.1 Paracidovorax sp. MALMAid1276
GCGGATGCAGGGGCAGTACCTGGACAGGGAGACGGGGCTGCACTACAACACGTTCCGGTACTACGACGCGGACCTGGGGGCGTTTACGACGCCAGATCCGATTGGGCTGGCGGGCGGCCTGAATTTGCATCGGTACGCCCCGAATCCACTCAGCTGGATTGATCCTTGGGGGTGGAGGAGCAAAAATTGTAATGGCGCGGGGCCGGAATGGAAAAGCAGGCGTACTCAAAGTAGCGGAGATTCCGGTTTAAAGGATCACGCGCGACGCCATTCCGATATGTCCCCTAAACAGTATTTGGAGCATGGTAAACGGAACGTTACTGAAGGACGTGTTCTGACGGGTGGTAAATATCCTGATGCAAAATATTATGTCCGCAAGGTTGGAGAGGATAAATATAGCGTAACCATTACAGATAAGAATGGGAAGATCCTTTCAATTGATACGCCAAAACAAGGTGGTGCACCACTCACGAAACAAAAACTCGATGATTGGCTAAAAAACAGTGGCGTCACCGCCCCTAGAAATTTCTGGAGCTAAGGCATGACTCTCGCTAGAATGTCGCAAATTAAATCATTGCTGGAAGATGTCGGCTGGAGCATCATGTTGAGTAGTAAGGATTTGCATAAAGTTTTTGATGATCAGATAATTTGGCCCATCCGTTCTGCAGATGGCAAAAAAAATCTAACAATTGTTTTTCAGTTGGTTGAGGATTTTGGAAATCGAACGGAGAGTTTGGCTGATTTGTTCTATTTTAAAATCGAAGGACATGAGGAGGAATTTGTTTTTCGCAAAATAAAAAGTGATCAATGGCAAGAAATCCTAGGTCAATTTGAGAAAAAAATCTCATCAATCGCCGATAATTTAGATTAATAATTGATTGCAGATTAATAGGTATTAGATACTTAATGAAAAGCAGGCTTGACTGAAGCGAGTTTCGTCCGCTAATCAGAAAACGCATCGGCAGCCACACAGAACA
>NZ_JBMIRS010000017.1:0-13393 GCF_049198005.1 Paracidovorax sp. MALMAid1276
TTCGCAGCCAATAGCCCGGCTATTGGCAAGAAAAGCAACGCAGCGGACCGCCCGAGCCCGCGCTATCACGGACCGCAGGGAGTTATGCAGGACATCCTTAACCCTGTTCGCGGGCGGAAGAGGCAACCACCCTCCGGGAGCAGGCCCCGTCACCTCGCCTGAGAGCACATGGTCCAATCCGTCCTTGGCAGCCTCATTTTGGGCTACCGCCCCTTGTGGAACCGTGCCCGCAAGCTGGCCGCGATCCAGCTCTATGCCCACAACGATGCCAGCGCCGTGGTCGATGCCGGCCACCTGCTGCGCACCCTGCAGGAGCTGTGGTCCGCCAGCTCGCCCCCGCTGCTCATCTCCGCCCAGACACGCCAGCTGCTGTGCGACTTTCTCGAACATGCGCCGCGCGGCTCGCCCTGGATCGAGGTCCGCGGCGAGTGGCTGTCGGACTCGGCCATCTTCACGCGCGTGCAGGCCGCGCACCAGCGGGGGCTGAGGCTGGTCTGGCGCGGCGACGCCACCCAGCTGCCCGAGGCCGAGATCGCACGCTGCTTTGACAACAGCCTGCTGACGCTGCCCCCGGAAGCCGCCGTCGCGGCCCTCCAGGCCGCGCCCGCACGGCCCGGCGCACCGGCCCACGCCGCACGCCCCGCCAGCCCGGTGCTGGCGGGCCAGATGTATGAAGGCATTGCCAGCCGCGCGCTGATGGAACACTGCCTGGACCAGAACAACGCGCTGGCGCTGGCCGGCTGGCCCGCCGAAGACGTGCTCTACAGCATGCGCCATTCGCCGCAGCAGCCATCGCACGCGGTGATCTTCAAGCTCATGAAGGCCATCGACGCCGAAGAGTCGCTCGAGTCCTTCGAGGCCATCATGGGCGAAGACCCGCTGCTGGCCTACCGCTTCATGGTCTATACCAACTCGGCCGCGCTGGGCCTGCGCACCGGCATCGACTCGCTGCGCCGGGGGCTGGTGATGATGGGCTTCGCGTCCATCAAGCGATGGCTGTCGGACCAGCTGCCGCATGCCAGCACCGACCCCAACATGCAGCCCGTGCGCGAGACCATGGTGACGCGCGCCAACCTGATGGCCCACCTGCTCGATGCCGGCATCGAAAACGACCTGCGCCGCGAGATCTACCTCTGCGGCCTGCTGTCGCGCCTGGACGAATTGCTGGGCGAACCCCTGGGCACCGTGCTGCGGCGGCTGCCGTTGTCCGAGCGCATCTACGACGCCACCGTGCTGGGCACGGGCCCCTACGCCAGCGGCCTGCAGATGGCCTGCGCCCTGGAGACCGACGACGCGAGCGCGATCCGCCAGCTGTGCGAAACGCACGAGATGGACCTCGAAGAGGTCAACCGCGCATTGCTGCGCGTGCTGGCCGATCTGGTCGTGGAGCGGCGCTGATCGGCCAGCGGGCGCCCTCAATGCTCAATGCTCAATGCTCAATGCTCAACGGCTTTGGCCCTGCAGAAAGCTCCCATGCGCTACACCTCTTCGCAACCCCGGGCATGAGCCCGTGCGGCGCACCCGGCGCATCCACTCATACCGATTGCACTCCAATGCGATCTTCAAAAAGACATTGAACAGGCTCTTACTCGCATGCACCCCATCTTCAAGCGACTTTGCGCCCTGGCTCTGCGGGCAGGCACCGGCCTTCTGGCCCTGCCCGCCCTGGCCCAGCCGGCCGGCTGGACCTATGTGGACGAGGTGCGCGTGTTCAACGAAACCGCCCAGGAGGTCGAGGGCTACCAGCTGCCGCTGGAGCTGGACGCCGCCACCATGGCCAGCCTCGGCCAGTTGCGCCCCGACGCGGGCGACCTGCGCTTCGGCCTGGACGTGGCCGGCACGCAGACCTTGCCCTACTGGGTGCAGTCGGGCCTGGGCACACAGCGCATGCTGGTATGGGTGCGCCTGCCGCGGCTGGCAGCCAGCGGCGTGACGCGCTTTTACATTTACCGGGGCAACCCCGCGGCCACCCACCCGGACGCCGCGTCCATCGAGAGCACATTCCTGGTGTTCAACGCCCATGCGAGTCCTGAGAACAACACCGCGACGCTGCAGCGGGGCGGCGGCAAGGTGTCGATGGCGCCGCACTCGGTGCGCGGCATGCGGTTCGAGGCGCGTCAGGATTTGCTGGTGGTGGCGCTCGGCAAGAACGAGCCGCAGGGCACTGCGCGCGTGGTCACGCTGTGGGACGTGCCTTCGCGCACCCGGCTGATGCAGTTGCCGGTGAGCGGACCGGCCGGGCGCTATGGCTATGCGCTGGCGGCCGCGCCGGTCTGGCTGGCGCAGGGTGGTGAGTACCTGCTCACCCTGCAACAGGGCGCCAACGAGGGCTACTACTACCAGCAGGCTGCGCAGGCGCATCCGGCCGTCCAGATCCTGGGCGCGCGCTATTGCAACCAGTGCGACGCCAACACCTTCCCGACACTGGGCCTGCCCGGCATGCAGTACGGGTACCCGGACATCATGTTCCTTACGCGCCGACAGATCACGCCCGAGCCCAATTACGAGTACGAGAACATCATCCAGCCGCCAGAACCCCCTGAGCCGGAAGACCTGGAGTAGCCCCTGCGCGCTGAAGCCGCGCGCCGCATGTGGGGCTGAACGCCGCAGGCCGAAGGCTTCTTGCGCGCGGCTCAGGCCGCCTTGACCACCCGCTTGAACACCTGCCAGAACGCCGCGTCCTGCGTGGTGGCGAAATTGATGCGCATGAGTGTGCTGGGCTTGCGCTCGGCATGGAACAGCGCCCCGGGGGCCAGCAGGTAGCCCTCGTCCAGCATGCGCTGGGCCAGCGCGTCGGTGTCCACGCCGGTGTCCACCCAGCCAAACAGGCCGACGGGCTCGGCCGCGAACGTGCAGCCCGCACCCAGAGCCAACTTCACGCTGCGTGCCCGGGCCGCATCCAGCCGCGTGCGGATGCGCTCGGCATGCCGGCGCAGCTGGCCTTGTTCTATGCACAGCGCCAGGGCCTTTTCCAGCAGCGCCGGGGTGGTCAGCGTGGCCAGCAGTTTGGTGTCCAGCAGCTGTTCGGTGAGTGCGGGCGGCGCGGCCAGAAAGCCGATGCGCCAGTTGGGCGCGAGGATCTTGGCAAAGCCGCTCACGTAGATGGTGCGCGACAGGCCGTCAAGGGCCGTGAGGCGTGTGGCGTGCTCGGGCGCGATGTGGCTGTAGGTATCGTCCTCCACCACATGGAAGTTGTGCTGGTTGGCCAGCTGCAGGATGCGGTGCGCGCTGCCCGGCGTGAGGCAATAGCCCGTGGGGTTGTGGAACACGCTCACGCTCACGTACAGCTTGGGCCGGTGCACTTCGCAATAGCGGGCCATGACCTCCAGGTCCGGCCCGTCGGCGCGGCGGGGCACGGGCAGGATGTGCATGCCCAGGGCGGCCAGCCGCGCAAACTCCACGGCCCAGCCGGGTTCTTCCACCATCACCGGGTCGCCGGGGCGCAGCAGCGTGCGGCTCACGATGTCGAGCGCGTGCGTGGCGCCGACAGTGGTGATGATGTGCTCGGGCGCGGCATGCACGTTCAGCGTGGCCAGCTTTTGCGACAGCACACGGCGCAGCCCGGCGTCGCCGAGCGGCTCGCCGTACTGCAATGAAAAATCCTGCAGCGCCCGGGTGCCCGTCACCTTGCGCACGGCGGCCGGCATGAAGGTGGACTCCAGCCAGTCGGACGGAAACACGCCCATGCCGGGCTGCGGCTTGTCGCTGATCTTGTGGAACATGCCGCGGATGAGCGCCGTGGCATTGACCGGGGGAGCACCTCGCCCCGGGGCCCGGGCGACGAGCCCGTGCGCCGCGTCCGCCGGGCCCGGCGCAGACCGCGCCGTGCCGCGCGTGTCGGCGGCGCCCTCGTGCGCCCCCGTGTCGGCTGCCCGCCCGGGGGCTATCTCACGCACAAAAAAGCCCCGGTTCTTGCGCGCCTCCACCAGGCCCTGGGCCAGCAGCTGGTCGTAGGCCGCCACCACGGTGGACGGGCTCACCGCGTGCTGCTGCGCGCACTGCCGCACCGAGGGCAGCCGCGCGCCCGGCGCCAGCAGCCGGGTCCGGATGCGCTCGCCAAAGCGGGCGGAGAGCTGCTCGGTGAGGGACTGGGTGGGGGTCTTCATCAGCATGGGGGCCTTCTTTCCAACGCGCGCGCTGCACGCCGTGTGTACTGTCCAAGCAATCAATACAGTTCGCCAACTGACCTGCAAAACTGTACTGGTTGTGTATTGGCAGCAAAGATTACATTGATCCCCCTGAACTGACAAGCCGCCCCACTCACCCCCTTGCCCATGAGCGCCGCCGAACTCACTGCCCTGCTGCTGTTTTGCACCGCCATGAGCTTTTCGCCCGGTCCCAACACCACCTTGTCCACGGCACTCGCGGCCAACCTGGGGCTCCGGCGCGCCTTGCGCTTTTGCCTGGCCGTACCGGCGGGCTGGACCCTGTTGATGCTGGGCAGCGGCCTGGGCCTGGGCGCGCTCATCACCGGCGTGCCTGCGCTGCGCTGGGCGGTCACCCTGCTGGGCGTGGCCTACATGCTCTGGCTGGCGCTCAAGCTCAGCCGTGCGGGTGATCTGGCCGAGGTGGATGCAACCCGCCTCAACGTCACCTTCTGGCAGGGCGTGGGCCTGCAGTTCGTCAACATCAAGGCCTGGATGCTGGCGCTCACGCTGAGCGCGGGCTGGGTGGTCAACGCTGCAGGGCAGCCCGCCAGCAACCCCGGCCAGCGCCTGGCCATCATCTGCGCGGTGATGATGCTGTTCGCGTTCTCCAGCAACTTTCTGTACGCCCTGGTCGGTTCCCTGCTGCGCCAGTGGCTGGCGCAGGGGCAACGCCTGCTGTGGTTCAACCGCGCGCTGGCCCTGGTGCTGATGGCCACGGCGCTCTGGATGTTGACGCTATGAATGCTGCACACGAAAAGGAAGCCCTGCTGTGGGGCCTGGTGGGCGTGACGCTGTTTGCCGCCACCCTGCCCATGACGCGGCTGGCCGTGGGCCCTGTCGATGCGCCCCAGCTCTCGCCCTGGTTCGTCACCTTCGGGCGCGCGGCAGTGGCCGGGCTGCTGTCCATGGGCTACCTGTGGCACCAGCGGGCGCGCGGCCGCCTCAACGTGCCACAGCGCGCCGAGTGGCCGCTGCTGGCGGTCACGGCGTTCGGCGTCATCGTGGGCTTCCCGCTGTTTCTGGCGCTGGCCCTGCGGACCGTGCCCAGCACCCACGGGGCCGTGGTCACGGCGTTGCTGCCGCTGTCCACCGCGCTGCTGGGCGCGCTGTGGTACCGGCAGCGCCCCTCGGCCGGGTTCTGGGCCTGCGCCGTGCTGGGCAGCGGCCTGGTGCTGGGTTTCATGGTCTGGCGCGCCGGCGGCTTCTACCTGGGCACGGCCAACGTCTACCTGCTGATTGCGATGACCACGGGCGCGCTGGGCTACATCGGCGGCGCGCGCCTCACGCCGCGCCTGGGTGCCGAGCAGGTGATCTGCTGGGTGCTGGTGGCCTCGCTGCCACTGACCCTGCCCGTGGCGCTGTGGTTTGCGCCCGCGACGCCTTCGGCCATCGGCGCGATGAGCTGGGCCGGGTTTCTGTATGTGGCGCTGTTCTCCATGTGGATCGGCTTTTTTGCGTGGTACCGGGCGCTGGCCCTGGGTGCCGTGCGGGTCAGCCAGATCCAGCTCTTTCAGCCGTTTCTGAGCCTGCTGTTCGCCGTGCCGCTGGTGGGCGAACGGCTGGACACGGCCACGCTGGTGTTCGCGCTGGCCGTGATCGCCACCGTCTACCTGGGTAAAAAAATGCCCGTGCACACTGCGCCGCGCCCCGTATGAAGCTCAACCAGATTCCGTTTGCCATGACCGACTGGTCTGCGATACCACGCGAAGAAAAAAGCGCCGCGTCGGGACAGGCCTTCTGGCGCACCCAGCACTTCGGCGATGTGCGCGTGCGCATGGTGGAGTACACGCCCGGGTATGTCTCTGACCACTGGTGCACCAAAGGCCATGTGTTGCTGTGCCTGAGCGGAGAACTGCTGACCGAGCTGGAGGACGGCCGCCAGTTCAGGCTGGCGCCGGGCATGAGCTATCAGGTGGCGGACAATGCGGAACCCCATCGGTCCACATCGCCCCAGGGGGCCATGCTGTTCATCGTGGACTGAAGCCGCCAAGCCGCCCCCGTTGAAACGCTGGATCCGATCTGATTTTTTGATGCTATTGCAACCGTAGCGGCCCAGCCAACCGCCGCAGGAGAACGAGAGTGAAACTGAACGACCTTCCCGAGACGAATACCTGGACCCTGGCCCGCCGCGCCGAGCGCATGAACCCCTCGGTCATCCGCGAGATCCTGAAGGTGACCGAGAAGCCCGGCATCATCAGCCTGGCCGGTGGCCTGCCTTCGCCCAAGACCTTCCCCATCTCGGCCTTTGCCGAGGCCTCGGCCGCCGTACTGGCCCAGGACGGCCCGGGCGCCCTGCAATATGCCGCCAGCGAAGGCTACGGCCCGCTGCGCCAGGCGATTGCCGACTTCCTGCCCTGGGACGTGAACCCCGACCAGATCCTGATCACCACCGGCTCGCAGCAGGCGCTGGACCTGATTGCCAAGGTGCTGATCGACGAAGGCAGCCGCGTGCTGGTGGAAACGCCCACCTACCTGGGCGCGCTGCAGGCCTTCACGCCCATGGAGCCTGCCGTGGTGGCCGTGGCGAGCGACGATGAAGGCGTGCTCATCGACGACCTGAAAGCCCAGGTGGGCACGGGTGCCGACAAGGCGCGCTTTCTGTACGTGCTGCCCAACTTCCAGAACCCCACGGGCCGCACCATGACCGAGGCCCGCCGCGCGGCGCTGGTGAAGGCCGCCGCCGAATTGAATTTGCCGCTGGTGGAGGACAACCCCTACGGCGACCTGTGGTTCGATGCCCCGCCGCCCGCACCGCTCACGGCCCGCAACCCCGAGGGCTGCATCTACATGGGCTCGTTCTCCAAGGTGCTGGCCCCCGGCCTGCGCCTGGGCTTTGTGGTGGCGCCCAAGGCGGTGTACCCCAAGCTGCTGCAGGCCAAGCAGGCGGCCGACCTGCACACCCCCGGCTACAACCAGCGCCTGGTGGCCGAGGTGATGAAGGGCGGCTTCCTGGACCGCCACGTGCCCACCATCCGCGCGCTGTACAAGGAGCAGTGCGAGGCCATGCTGGCCGCGCTGGACAAGGAAATGGCGGGCCTGGACGTGCAATGGAACCGCCCGGACGGCGGCATGTTCCTGTGGGTGCGCCTGCCCGAGGGCATGAGCGCGATCAACCTGCTGCCCAAGGCCGTGGAGCGCAACGTGGCCTTTGTGCCCGGCGCTGCGTTCTACGCCGACAACGCCGACCCGCGCACGCTGCGCCTGTCGTTCGTCACCTCCACCAGGGAGCAGATCGCCACGGGCATCGCCGCGCTGGCCACAGCGGTGCGCGACAGCCTGCAAGGTCGCTAGGCCATGCTCAGGATCTGGGGGCGGCTGTCGTCCATCAATGTGCGCAAGGTGGTGTGGGCCGTGCAGGAGCTGGGCCTGCCGTCCGTGCAGCGCACGGACGCGGGCGGCCAGTTCGGCATCGTGCGCGAGGCGCAGTTCCTGCGGCTCAACCCCAACGGCCTGGTGCCGTTGATCGAGGACGAGGACGCCGGCGTCGCCCTGTGGGAATCCAACCCCATCGTGCGCTACCTGTGCGCGCGCCATTCCCCAGGCAACCTGTACCCGGAAGACCTGCCCGCGCGTTTCGTGGCCGAGCAGTGGATGGACTGGCAGCAGACCACGCTGAACCCCGCAGGGCGCGATGCGTTTGTGCAATGGGTGCGCACACCCCCTGCGCAGCGCAATGACGCGCTCATCGCGGCCTCGGTCGCAGCGACCGAGCCCCTGATGGCCATGCTGGACGAGCATCTGGCGCGCAATGCCTACATGGCCGGCGAGCGCTTTACCATGGCAGACATCCCGGTGGGCTGCGAGATCCACCGCTGGTGGGGGCTGCCGCAGGAACGCCCGGCGCGGCCGCACCTCGAGCGGTGGTACCAGTCGATCAGCCAGCGCCCTGGCGCCCGGGGCGTTCTCGACCAGCCCCTGACCTGACGCCAACGTTCCATCCCGCCATGCACCAGCGCCCCTTCAAGCAGATCGACGTGTTCAGCGACCGCCCCGGCTACGGCAACCCTGTGGCCGTGGTGCTGGACGCGGCCGACCTCAGCGACAACGACATGCGCCGCTTCGCGGCATGGACCAACCTGTCGGAAACCACGTTTTTGCTGCCCCCGAGCGACGCCGGGCGGGCCGCTGGCGCCGACTACCGCCTGCGCATCTTCAGCCCCGGCGGCGAGCTGCCCTTTGCGGGCCACCCCACGCTGGGCACCTGCCATGCATGGCTGCAGGCGGGCCACACGCCACGCCAGAGCGGCATGGTGATCCAGGAATGCGCGCTGGGCCTGGTGCGCGTGGAGATGGCCGGCGACACGCTGGCATTTGCCGCACCGCCGCTCAAGCGCAGTGCGCCCAGCCCCGCGCTGGTGCCCCTGATCGCCAGCGCCCTGGGCCTGCGCCCGCAGCAGATCGTGGGCGCGCAGCTGCTGGACAACGGCCCCGTATGGCTGGGCCTGCTGGTGGACAGCGCCGACACCGTGCTGGGCCTCACGCCCGACCATGCGCGGCTGAAGGACCTGGGCCAGGACGTGGGCGTGATCCACGTGGGCCCCTCGGCCGCCGACACCCGCCAGCCCGGCGCCGTGGTGCGCGCCTTCGCCGCACCCATGGGCAACCCCGAAGACCCGGTGACCGGCACACTGAACGCGAGCCTGGCCGAATGGCTGATCGCCGACGGCCTGGCGCCCCGGCGCTACCTGGTGGCCCAGGGCGAATGCCTGGGCCGCGCGGGGCGCGTGCACGTGCGCCAGGACGACCAGCACCAGATCTGGGTGGGCGGCCAGGCCGTGACCTGTATCGAGGGTACGGTGCTGCTATGAGCCCGCACCGCGCCGCGCCACGTCCCAGCGGCTGACTTTTTAGGCGACGCTGAATAAGTCCCCGAGATGGCGCGCGCCCTGGTTTGGGATGGGCTGCAAGGCGCAAAGCGCAGCCATAGCCGTAGCTATGGCGAGCATTTGCAACACAGCAGACCGCCCAAAACAGGGATGCGCGGCGCGCGAGGGACTTGTTCAGCGTTGCCTTTACTCTCGGCCTCGCCAGAGCGCCGAGCCACGATAGACCCCTTGCACATCGGGCCACACCCCGGTGAGCCCCCGGCGTGCCCGGCCGCCGCCACCTTCGCCACCTTTTTTTGATCTCAAGGACCGTGACCACCATGCACCAGCGCCCTTTCCAGCAAGTCGATGTCTTCACCGACCAGCCCTACCGCGGCAACCCCCTGGCCGTGGTGCTCGATGGCACCGGCCTCAGCACCGAGGCCATGCAGGCGTTCACCAACTGGACCAATCTGTCCGAAGCGACCTTCCTGCTGCCCCCCACCCCCGAGGGCCGCGCGGCCGGCGCCGACTACCGCGTGCGCATCTTCTGCCCCGGGCGCGAGCTGCCTTTTGCGGGCCACCCCACGCTGGGCAGTTGCCACGCGTGGCTCAAGGCCGGCGGCCAGCCGCAGGCGGCGGGCAAGGTGGTGCAGGAATGCGGCGTGGGCCTGGTCACGCTGCGCCAGGACGGCGAGCGCCTGGCCTTTGCCGCGCCGCCCCTGATCAAAAGCGGCCCGCTGGCAGAAGACGACGTGGCGCTGATTGCCCAAGGCCTGGGCGTGGCGCGCAGCGACATCCTGCACCACGCCTGGTGCGACAACGGCCCGAACTGGCGCGGCGTGATGCTGCGATCGGCCGAGCAGGTGCGTGCGCTGAAGCCCGACGCCAGCCTCCTGGGCCAGCTGGACGTGGGCGTGGTCGGGCCGCGCGGCAAAGTGGGCGTGATCGGCAGCACCGACGCCGACGGCATTGCGTTTGAAGTGCGCGCCTTCTTCCCCGGCAACAACGGCCTGGCCGAAGACCCCGTCACCGGCAGCCTGAACGCGGCCCTCGCGCAGTGGCTCATCGGCGCGGGCCTGGCCCCTGCGCAGTACGTGGCCGCCCAGGGCACCTGCCTGGGCCGTGCGGGGCGCGTTTTCGTGACGCAGGAGGGCGACACGATCTGGGTGGGCGGCAGCTCGGTCACCTGCATGGCCGGCGAGGTGCTGCTGTGACGGCGCCCACACCCCGGGCCGCCGCCTGCGTGGACCACCTCGTCGTGCTGGCGGCCGACCTGGCCAGCGGCGTGGCCTGGTGCGAACGCACCTTCGGCTTTGCCCCCACGGCCGGCGGCGAGCACCCGCTGATGGGCACACACAACCGCATCTTCAATGTGTCCAGCCCCGCGCATCCTCGGGCCTACCTGGAGATCATTGCTATCAATCCAGGAGCTGAAAGCGCCCTTCCAATAAGCGCAAAGCGCTGGTTTGACATGGATGACCCGGCCCTGCGCGCGCAGATCGAAGCGCACGGGCCGCAGCTGATCCACTGGGTGGCCTCCGTGCCCGATGTGCAGGCCAGCACCACGGCCCTGGCTGCGCTGGACATCGACCGGGGCACCATCATCACCGCCAGCCGCCCCACACCCGGCGGCCTGCTGCAGTGGCAGATCACCGTGCGCGACGACGGCGCGCGCCTGATGGACGGCTGCCTGCCCACGCTCATCGAGTGGGGCGCCGTGCACCCCTGCAGCAGCCTGTCCGACAGCGGCGTGCAGCTGCAGCAGCTCACGCTGCAACACCCCCAGGCCGCCACGCTGCAAGCGGCGTGCGACGCCATCGGCACGGCCGGGTGCGTGGACGTGGTAGCGGGCGGCACGCCGTGCATCACCGCCGTACTCGGCACCCCGCGCGGGCCCGTCGCGCTCACGTCCATCCCACCGGAGCCCTGACCATGCCGCTCGCCCCGCACGAACTGCTTTTCTTCGCCCTGGCCGCGCTGGTGCTGGTGCTCACGCCCGGGCCCAACATGGTGTATTGCGTCTCGCGCAGCCTCACGCAGGGGCCGCAGGCCGGTCTCGTCTCGCTGGCCGGGGTGCTGCTGGGCTTTGTCGTGCACCTGCTGGCCGCCGCGCTCGGCCTCACCGCGCTGCTGGCGGCCGTGCCGCTGGCGTTCGATGCCATCCGCTGCGCGGGGGCCGCCTACCTGCTGTGGATGGCCTGGCAGGCGGTCAAGCCCGGCGGCGCGGCCCCGTTCGAGGCGCGCCACCTGCCGCACGACAGCCCGCGAACGCTGTTCCTCATGGGCTTCATGACCAATCTCTTGAACCCCAAGGTCGCGATGTTCTATCTGTCGTTCTTTCCGCAGTTTCTGCACCCCGAGCGCGGCCAGCTGCTGCTGCAAAGCCTGACCTTGGGCGCCGTGCAAATCGCCACCAGCGCCGCCGTGAATGCGCTGCTGGTGCTAGGCGCCGCGCGCGTCGCGCTGTTCCTCAACCGCAATGCTGCATGGATGCGCGCACAGCGCTACTTCATGGGCACCGTCCTGGGTCTGCTCGCCCTCAAACTGTTGACTGAAAAGAAAGCCGCCGCATGAACACCCGCCTCGACCCCGCAGCTTTGCTGCCCACCCTCGCCGACATCGAAGCCGCCGCCCAGGTGGTGTACCGCGACTTTGCCGCCACGCCCCAGTACCGCTGGGCGCTGCTGAGCGAGCGGCTGGGCACCGACTGCTGGCTCAAGCACGAAAACCACACGCCCGTGGGCGCCTTCAAGATTCGCGGCGGGCTGACCTATTTCGACCAGCTGGCGCAGCGCGGCGCCCTGCCGCGCGAAGTGGTCAGCGCCACGCGCGGCAACCACGGCCAGAGCATGGGCTGGGCCGCGCGCCGCCACGGCGTGGCCTGCACCATCGTCGTGCCGCGCGGCAATTCGCTCGAGAAGAACGCCGCCATGCGCGCCCTGGGCGTCACGCTGATCGAACACGGAGACGACTTTCAGGCAGCGCGCGAGCACGCCATGCAGCTGGCCACCGAGCGCGGCGCGCACATGGTGCCCAGCTTTCACCCCGACCTGCTGCGCGGCGTGAGCACCTACTGGTGGGAATTCTTGCGCGCCGTGCCGCAGCTGGACGTGGTGTATGTGCCCATCGGCCAGGGCTCGGGCGCGTGCTCGGCCATTGCCGCCAAGCGCGCGCTGCAGCACCCCGTGCGCGTGGTCGGCGTGGTCAGCCGCCACGCCACCACCTATGCCGACTCGGTGGCCGCCGGGCGCGTGGTGGAGGCGCCCGTCACCACCCAGCTCGCCGACGGCATGGCCTGCCGCGTGGCCGACGCCGAGGCGCTGGCCATCATCGCTCCGCACATAGCCCACATCGTGCAGGTGAGCGATGACGAGGTGGCCGCCGCCATGCGCGCACTCTTTGCCGACACGCACAACGTGGCCGAAGGCGCGGGCGCAGCGGCGCTGGCAGCAGCACTGCAGGAGCGCGACCGGCTGAAGGGCATGAACGTGGGGCTGGCGTTGACAGGCGGCAACGTGGATGCGCCTGTGTTTGGCAGCGTTCTGCAGGGCTGATCGCTGCGCCAGCTGCAGCTCATTCGCTACATTTTTTATAGCTTTCGTCGCTTCTGCGACAAGCGCGGGGGGCTGATTTACCCACAATCCGCCGCATGGGAACCCTCTACCTTGTGCGCCACGGCCAGGCCTCGTTTGGCGCGGATGACTACGACGTGCTCAGCCCGCGCGGGCGGCAGCAGGCCGTGCGCCTGGGCGAATACTGGCGCGCGCGCGGACTGGCCTTCGATGCCGTGATGACGGGCACGCTGCGCCGCCACACCGACACGCTGGCCGGCATTGCCGAGGGGCTGCAGACCCAGCCCGAAGCGACGCGCTGGCCCGGCCTGAACGAGTACGACAGCCATGCCCTGATCTCCGCCGTGCACCCCCAGCCGCTGGGCCCGGCCGACACGCCCGAAAAATACCGTGCGCACTTCCGCATCCTGTGCGACGCGCTGGCGCAGTGGATGGCGGGCGTCATCAGCCCGCAGGGCATGCCCAGCTGGATCGAGTTCTCGGCCGGCGTGCGCGAAGCGCTGGACCACGTGCGCCACCACCACACGGGGCAGAACGTGCTGCTGGTGAGCAGCGGCGGCCCGATTTCCACCGCCGTGGGCGAGGTGCTTGGGACCGCGCCGGAGGTGACCATTGCGCTGAACATGCGGCTTCGCAACAGCGCCGTCTCGGAGTTCACCATCTCGCCCAAGCGCCTGATGCTGCAGACCTTCAACACGCTGCCGCACCTGAACGAAGCGCCCCACCTGGAGTGGATCACGCACGCGTGAAAACGGGGACATCCCCCTGAGGCGCCTTGTGCGCCTTCCCCCTTCTCTCGAAGCGCTGACGCGCTTCGGGAAGGGGGACGCAGCCCTCGCTGCGGGGCGGCCCTTGCTCGGCTGCC
>NZ_JBMIRS010000022.1:0-6345 GCF_049198005.1 Paracidovorax sp. MALMAid1276
CAAGCACGCATTACCGCCACGGCCGTCCCCCAACCGTTCGGGCTGAGCCTGTCGAAGCCGCGCAGAACGCGTCCACACGCTCAACGGGAAGGGATATGGGCGACCCGCGCCCGAAAAGCGCGGGTTTCGGTCAAGGAGTCCGTCTGTGACGAAACTCCGCTACGTGGGGTCCGGGTACTTCTGCGCAATGTTGCGGAAATCTTCCGCCACGTCCACGAAGGCGTCCACCATGTCGGGATCAAAGTGCGAGCCCTTGCCGCGCACGATGGTGCTGCAGGCTTGGTCGTGCGAAAACGCGGGCTTGTACACGCGCTTGCTGATCAGCGCGTCGTACACATCGGCCACGGCCATGAGCCGGGCTGACATGGGGATCTCGTCGCCCTTGAGCCCCTCCGGATAGCCCGAGCCGTCCCACTTCTCCTGGTGGCTGTAGGCGATCTCCTTGGACACGCTCAGGAAGGCCACGCGCATGCCCAGGCGGCGCTCGGCTTCTTCGATGGCGTTGCGGCCCAGCGTGGTGTGGGTCTTCATCACCTCGAACTCTTCCACCGTGAGCTTGCCCGGCTTGAGCAGGATGCTGTCGGGGATGCCGATCTTGCCAATGTCGTGCAGCGGGGCGGATTTGTAGAGCAGCTCGATCATGCGGTCGTTGAGCGCGTGCTCGAACCGGGGGTGGTGGCGCAGCCGCTCGGCCAGCGTCTTCACATACAGCTGGGTGCGCCGGATGTGGTTGCCGGTTTCGTTGTCGCGGGTTTCGGCCAGCGATGTCATGGCCATGATGGTCACGTCCTGGATGGCCTGCACCTCCAGCGTGCGCATGGCCACCTCGCGCTCCAGGTACAGGCTCTTGTCGCGCAGGAAATCCGCCGTGGCCTTGAGCGCCAGGTGCGTGTTGACGCGCGCAAGCAGGATGGGCGGGCTGATGGGCTTGGTGATGTAGTCCACTGCGCCCAGGGCCAGCCCCATGCGCTCGTCGTCGGGGTTGGAGCGCGCAGTGAGGAAGATCACGGGAATATCGCGCGTGGCGGGCAGCGCCTTGAGGCGGCGGCACACCTCGTAGCCGTCCAGCTCCGGCATCATGATGTCCAGCAGGATCAGGTCGGGCGGTGCCTCCGACTGGGCGATCTTCAACGCCTTTTCGCCATGGTTGGCCACCTTCACCAGAAAGTGTTCGCGCAGCAGGCTGCCCATGAGCGTGAGGTTGTCCGGCGTGTCGTCCACCACGAGCACGGTGGCAATCGGCTTTTCCACATAGGCAGTCTGGCGGGAGGCAAACGGCACGTTGTCCATGAATAGATCCTGCAAGTTGCGCCGCTCAGGGGATGTGAACGGCGGGGTGCTCCGGGCCCGGCACTGCGGCGATCACCTCCAGTGCCTGCTCGTAGTCAAAGTTCAGGGTGTGCGCCTCGACCCGCTTGAACGCGTCTCCCAGCGTGGCCTTCAGCACGGCCCCATTGTGTTTCAAATAGTCGGTGGCCGCTGGGTCGTCCTGCGCCAGCAGCTCGCGCAGCTTCTGCAGCGTGTCCTGCGGGTCGGCCGATGCGCTGGCGGGCGCCGTGTCTGCCATCAGCGGCAGCACGGTCTCGTGGCCACCGGGCGCGGCCTGCACGGCCTGCGCAGACCAGTCCCGCAAAGCGGACAGCAAGGGCATCAGGGTGGCACCCAGGTCCACCAGCAGCTGCGCGTACCGGTCGGCGCTGGCGCGTTCGCGCACCGCGCTCTCCAGCGCCTGCGCGCGCTCGGCCACCGGCTCGGCGCCGATGTTGGCCGCCACAGACCGCAGGGTGTGGGCCAGGCGCTCGGCCAGCTCCATGTCCTGCACGGCCAGCGCCCGCTGCAGCGCATTGACCACATCCGACTGACCTTCGCCGAAGCGGCGCAGCATCTCGGCATACAGCGCAGGCTTGTTCAGCGCGCGCTGCAGGCCCAGTGCGGTGTCCAGCCCAGGGGCTTGCGGCGCCGGCAGGGCGGGCGCCGCAGCGCCGCGCGCGGGCGCCTGGGGCGCGCGCGGCAGGGGCATCAGCGGCGGTGCGCCCGTGGGCGGCGCGCCCAGCCCCGGCCGGGGTCGTATCCACCGCGCCAGCGCGGCCCACAGCGCCGCGGGCTCGATCGGCTTGGCCACGTGGTCGTTCATGCCGGCGGCAAAGCAGCGCTGGCGATCGGCGTCCATGGCGTTGGCCGTCATCGCGATGATGGGCAGCTGCGCATGGCGCGGGTCGGCCCGCAGCGCGCGCGTGGCGGTCTCGCCGTCCATGACGGGCATCTGCATGTCCATCAGCACCACGTCGTAGTGCTTGCGCCCGATGCGATCCATGGCCACCCGCCCGTTTTCCGCCACGTCCACGGCAAAGCCGGCGTCCTGCAGCAACTCCACCGCCACCATCTGGTTCAGCTCGTTGTCTTCGACCAGCAGCACGTAGGCACCACGGATGGCCAGGGGCAGCTCGTCGGCTGCGGGCGCGGGCGTCACGATGCGGCGGGCCAGGTGCGTGGAATGCTCCTGCGGCTGCATCAGGGTGTCGAACAGCAGCGAGGCGTTGACGGGCTTGATGAGCACCGTCTCGATGCCCTGGGCCCGGGCCGCGCGCATCACGTCCTCGCGGCCGTAGGCCGTCACCATCAGCATCTGTGGCACCTGGGGCATGCCCAGGCTGCGAATGTGGCCGGCCAGCTCGATGCCGTCCATGCCCGGCATGTGCCAGTCCAGCAGCAGGAGCCCGAACAGCCGCTGCTGCACCATGGATTCGCGCAGCCGGTCCAGGGCCTCCAGGCCCGAGTACGCCTGCTCCACCTCGAACCCCATGGACAGCAGCATGTCGGACAGCACCGTGGCGGCTGTGTGGTTGTCGTCCACCACCAGCACCCGGCTGCCGCGCAGATTGGGCGGCGGCAGCAGCGCGCGCGCGGGCGCACCGCGCTCGAGCGGCAGCGACACCCAGAAGGTCGAACCCTTTCCGAACGTGCTTTCGACCCCCACTTCGCCGCCCATGAGCTCGGCCAGGCTCTTGCAGATGGCCAGGCCCAGGCCTGTGCCGCCATAGCGGCGCGTGGTGGAGGTGTCAGCCTGCTGGAAGCTCTGGAAGAGCCGGCCGGACTGCTCGGGCGTGAGGCCGATGCCCGTGTCGCGCACTTCGAAGCGCAGCATCACGCGGTGCCCGGCAGACTCCAGCAGCCGCACGGCAATGCTGATCTCGCCGGACTCGGTGAACTTGATGGCGTTGTTGGCGAAGTTGATCAGGATCTGCCCCAGCCGCAGCGAGTCGCCCACCAGGTTGGGCGGCACGTTGGCCCCCACATCGCACACCAGCTCCAGGCCCTTGGCTCCGGCCTTGTAGCCCACCACGTCGGACACGCTCTGCAGCATGCGGTCGATCATGAACGGCTGCTTTTCCACCGTGAGCTTGCCGGCCTCGATCTTCGAGAAATCGAGGATGTCGTTGATCACGCCCAGCAGGTGCTGGCCGGCCTGCTGGATCTTGCTCACGTAGTCGTGCTGGCGCGGACTCAGGCCCGACTTGAGCGCCAGGTGCGACATGCCGATGATGGCGTGCGGATCTCGTGGCTCATGTTGGCCAGGAAGTTGGACTTGAGCGCGGTGGATTCCTCGGCCAGCTCCTTGGCGCGGCGCAGCTCTTCTTCTGCCTGCTTGCGGTCCGTGATGTCCACAAAGGTGCCGATGGCGCCGCCCGGCGTGCCATCGGGCCGCGAGAAGCCGTGCAGCCAGAACATCGTGTGGTGGATCTGCCCGTCGGCATACGGCATGTCCACCACCTTGTGCACCGATTTCTCGCCGTGCAGGGCTTCGCGCGCGTCTTCGACGAATTGCTGGCGCTGGCGCTGCGGCAGGAAGCCGAGGTCCATCACCGTCTTGCCGATCAGTGTTTCGCGCTCCACGCCAAAGGCTTGCTCGTAGGCGCGGTTAAAGCCGATGTAGCGGCCATCGGCCCCCTTGTAGAACAGCGGCACGGGGATGGCGTCGATCAAGGCCTGCTGGAAGTCGCGCTGCTCGGCCACCTGGGCCTCCAGCAGTTTCTGGTCGTGGATGTCCACGTTCACGCCCACCACCCGCACCGCCACACCCGCTTCATCGCGGAAGATGCGCGCGGCCGACATGAACCAGCGCACCTCGCCATCGGGCCGCACGATGCGCCAGGAGTCGCGCAGGTCGCTGCCCGTGCCCTGCAGCTGCTCGGTGAAATGCGCCTCGGCGCGGCCCCTGTCGTCGGGGTGCAGCCGCTCCAGCCAATCTTCCCGCGTGCGCACCGCATCGCCCGGCGGCAAGCCCATCATCGACACCAGCTTTGCGCTCCACAGCACCTGGCCGCTGTGCAGGTCGATGTCGAACACCCCGATCTTGCCGGCCTCCTGGGCCAGCTCCAGGCGCTCCTGCGCCTGCCGGACGGCCTGCTCGGCCTGCCGCTGCTCGCTCACGTCTTCGATCACCCAGATGGATGCGGCGTGGTAGCCCTCCATCCGCAGGCTGCGCCCTGCCAGCCGGGCCTCGAACGCACTGCCGTCCAGGCGGTGCAGCGTGGCCGCCTCGCGCAATGCCTCACCGCTGGCCAGGCCCGCAGCAATGCGCTCCGCAAACACATCGTAGTGGCCCCGGCCGCCGAAAAGGGCTGACACGCCCAGACCCAGCAGCTGCGACGCGGTGCCGCCCATCAACTCGATGAAGGCCGGGTTGAACTGGCGGAACTGGCCCTCGCACACCAGCACGATGGGCGGGGCGTTGTCGAAGATGGCCGTCTGCTGTTCCAGCAGCTCATTGAGCAAGCGCTCCCGGCGCTCCAGCTCCTTGTGCGCCTGGATGCGCTCACTCACATCTTCGTGCAGGCCCACGATGCCGATGCGCCGCCCCCGCGCGTCCAGCACGGGCGAGAGCGTGGCCTCGTCGTGGTAGGTGCTGCCGTCCTTGCGCCGGTTGATGAACTGCCCCTGCCAGGACCGGCCCGAGAGCAACGTCGACCACATCTCCCGGAAGGTGTTCGCAGGCGTCTGCCCGCTGGCCACCAGCGACGGTTTTTTGCCGCGCACCTCGTCCAGCGCATAACCCGTGTTGCGCTCGAACTGCGGGTTCACCCAGTCGATGCGGCCCTCGCCGTCGGTGATGACCACCGACACCGGGCTGGCCTCCAGCGCAGCGCCCAGCAGGCGAAAGCGCTCCAGCGCCGCCGCCACGCGGGCCCGGCTGCGCACCAGGTCCAGCAGCAGCAGGCCCACCAGGCTCAGCAGCACAAAGGCGGCGCTGGCCACCTTCAGGCGCTGGCCCGGCGTCATGAGCGTGCTCACATCGTCGAGCACCACCAGCTGCCACTGGCCGCCCGGGTCGTTCCAGTCGATGCCACGGCGCTCCACCGCATATTCCACCCCGTCGACCATCACCGTGTTCGCATCGGGCGCAAACGGCAGTGCCGACGCCAGGCCGTTTTCAAAGTGCCGGCCCATCTGGCGCGATGCACGGATGGCGTCGATGCGCGCCTGCGTCAACGGCGGGGCCACGGCAAACTGCCATTCCGGCCGGGTCGACGCGAACGCCACGCCCTGCGGCGACAGCAGCACGGTGGGCAGGCCCGAACGCTTGAGCAGTGCGTCGAAGATGTCAAATCCCACCTTGAACATCACCACGCCAATGATGGCGCTGGACGGCGTGTCGCTTTCGTACAGGGGGGCGGCGTAATAGAACCCCCGCTCCTGCGAATTGGTGCCGATGGCGGCATACACGCTGACCGCGCCATTGACGGCCTGCTGGAAATAGGGCCGGAACGAAAGGTTGTTGCCCGTGGCGCGGGCGCCTGCGGTTTCGTGCGCCACCACCGTGCCATCGGCGGCCATCACATACACGCCTTGAACCTGGAACCGGCCGCGCGCCACCGCCAGCCGGGCCAGCGCCCGAGCATCGTCGGGCTCCACATCACCGCGCGCCATGTCCTTGAGCAAAGGCTCGCTCAGGCCCAGCAGCGAGACGGCGCCGAGCATGCCGCCGCCCGTGGCCTGGGCCACCAGCGCTTCGGCCGTCTGCTGCAGCATGCGGTTGCGCTCCGCCGCCCGCTCCGCCCCGCGCCACTGCACGGCGGCCTGCACCGCCAGCCAGGCCCCGAAGGCCGCCAGCGCCGCCACCAGCAACAGGCCCCGCCAGCTGGGGGCATCGCGATCCTGCACCTTGTCAAACAACATGCCCACGCCCTCCCTTGCGCGTTTCATGCCGCAGCACCGGCAACGAGCACCCGCCCGGCCTTCTGCACGGTCCGGTCAGTGCGCCGGGTGCAAGAAGGCATCGAGATCTTCCATCGGCCCGGGCCGCCCGAACAGATACCCCTGGAACCCCTCGCACCCGTGCAGCCG